>NZ_JBHYYB010000044.1:6233-70334 GCF_042752535.1 Kitasatospora sp. NPDC059327
TCCTCCCCGTCTTCACGGGGGCGGCTGTCCGTCCTCCGCCCGCCCCCCCCCCGCGACCTGGCTGCCGAGGCGTCGGGAGCGGTGACGTGCCCCGGCCCCGTTCGGGTCGGTCGGCGATCGTGTGCGCGATCCGGTCGGTGTCCCGGTCGGCTGCCGGGCCCCTGCCCGTTGGGGTTCCTGGCGATCAGCGTCGCTGAGGCCCGGAATCCGCGGGGCGGGCTTCGTTCAGGCGGCGGCGAAGGAGAAGGACGGCGCGACGATCGCCCAGACGAACTTGCCGACGCCACCGGCGCGGGGGCAGCAGCCCCAGCGCTCGGCGAGCTCGTCGACCAGGAGGAGCCCGCGTCCGTGCTCCTGGTCGGTGGTGGCGGCGTGGAGGGCGGGGCGGCCGCTGCCGGCGTCGTGGACTTCGAGGCGCAGGCGGTCGCCGACGAGGCCGATGCGGATCTCGACGAGCCGGTCGGCGGGGGCGTCGCTGTGCTGGACGGCGTTGGCGAAGAGTTCGCCGAGGAGGAGTTCGGCGATGTCGTGGTAGCGGTCGCCGCTGGGGAGGGCGGCGAGATAGGCCCGGAGGAGATGGCGGGCGGTGGGGGTGGAGGAGACGCGGGAGTCGAGCCGGGCGGCGAACGTGCGGGGGCGGCGGGAAACGGGCATGGCGGAGCACCTCGGTGGGGGCGGGTTGGCAGAAGACCATGGCATCGCTCCTTTGCGTAGCGGAGCGACTACCCAGTGCTTCCACTGTCGTCTAGACTTCAGAACTGTTCAACCTGTCCATGCCGTTTGATTGGTAGGGCCAATAGCCTTGAACAAGAGGGAGCTTGACCCGCAGGCCTCTCCGGCAGCCGAGTTCGGAGCGTTTCTTCGCACGTGGCGCGAGGAGGGCGGATGGACGCAGGAGCACCTTGCGCGACTGGTCGGGTGCACCTCGTCGCATGTCTCGGCCCTCGAAAATGGTCGGAGAAAACCAACTCAACGAATCTCTGCAGCACTTGACGTAGCATTTGGCACATCGAGTGCGGGCACGTTCAAGTACCGAGCTAGTGATGTGAAGTACAGCGCGCTCCTGGACGGGTTCGCCGAGTTCGTCATCCAGGAGAAGCGGGCCGTTGAGCTTCGGCTCTTCGAACTCGGCATCGTGCCGGGCCTGCTGCAGACCAGGGAGTATGCGACGGCCATCACGGCTGGTGCCGTGCGCAGGAGAAGCATCACGCAGAGCCAGGCGGACGAGCGGGTGGGCGTCCTTATGAATCGCCAGGCCAGCATGCGTCGAGAGCCGTCGCCCTTGGTCCACGTGGTCATGGACGAGAGTTGTATTCGTCGGACCGTGGGTGGGGATGCGGTGATGGCGGCCCAGCTCGATCGCCTCGTCGAGTTCGCGGGGGAGCCCACTGTCAGACTCCAGATCGCCCCGTATCACCTTGGGGAGGACCGGGCGTTCGATCTTCCGGTGTCGATACTCACGTTGCCGGACCGATCGTTGATCTCCTATGCCGAGAGCGCGCATCAGGGGCGGTTGGAGCGGGCTGCCAGCGCTGTCACGGCCGAGTTGACGGCCTACTATCAGCTGCAGACGCATGCCCTTTCACAGGCGGACTCGGTGGCGATGATCCGCGAGCTACGGAGGCAACTATGACCCTCGACTGGTTCAAGTCCAGCTACAGCAGCAACGGCGGGCAGTGCGTCGAGGTGTCCAGCAGTATGCCCGGCACTGTCCCCGTCCGTGATTCCAAGGATCCTGAGGGTTCTGTCCTCGCCTTCCCGGCGGAGGCGTGGCAGTCGTTCGTGCGGGCTGTTCGCTCCGGCGAGTTCGGTGACGTCTGACCGACCCCGACGACGGCGGTGATTGCACCGTGCCCAGGCGTGACTACGCGGACGATCCGAGTGCCCCTGCGGCCAACTCCCTCGTCCCGGCCGCTTCGGTCGTCGTGGTCGACGACGCGGGCCGCGTCCTCCTCCAGCGCCGTACCGACAACGGGATGTGGGCGCTGCCGGGCGGCGTGATGGACATCGGTGAGTCGATCTCCGGCTGCGGTGTCCGGGAGACGCGCGAGGAGACCGGCATCGACATCGAGATCACCGGGATCGTCGGCACCTACTCCGACCCCCGTCACGTCTTAGCCTACGACGACGGCGAGGTCCGGCAGGAGTTCTCGATCTGCCTCCTCGGGCGCCCGCTCGGCGGAGAGTTGCGGGTGTCCGACGAGTCCCACGAGGTGGCCTGGTTCAGCCCGGCCGAGACGGACGGGCTGCCGATGGTGCCGAACATCCGCAGGCGGCTCGCCGACTGGCGTTCCGGGGTGATCCCCGTGGTGCGGTAACCGATCCGATGCGGGTGAACCCGCCTCACTCCAGCATGCGCTCCGCGTCATCGGGGACCCACGGGAACGGGACGTCGGGCCACCGTGCGGCAGCCCAGGCGTCGAGATCGACGGCCAGAACGGCGTCGACGAAGACCTGCGGCGGCCGGTAGCCGTGAACGGTGATGTAGTGGGTGATCAGGAACGGAGCAGCGTAGGCGATGCCGGCCTCCCCCGGGATCCTTACCTCGCCGTTCCCTTCGGGTGCCACTTCCTCAGGGCACAGGTCGCAGTCGTGAACGCCGAGGCAGACGTTCATCCACTGGACCTCCTGGACGGCTTTCAGCTTGTCCACGAAGCGGGCGGGGACCGGCCCGGTCGAATACGGCTTGTCGGCTTGCAGCCAGCCGACGCTCAAGCGGGTGTAGGCCGGCCGGTACCAGAGCCCGTAGAAGTTCGACTCGCTGTCCGTGAACGAGTCGTGGACCATGTAGTCGTACGTGCTGAGATCTTCGTAGAACACCCGGAGAGTATCGCCGCTTCCTCCCGCTGATCCCGGCTGCTATTTCCTGGCGTTGGTGCGCTTCGTCGGCTCGGCCGTGGTCGGGTCCTCGGGCCAGGGGTGGCGGGGGTAGCGGCCCCTCAGATCTGCCCTGACGGCGTGGTAGCCGTTCTGCCAGAAACCCTCCAGGTCACCGGTGATGGCGGCGGGGCGGCCGGCGGGGGACAGGAGCTGGACCGTGAGCGGGACGCGGCCGCCGGCCAGGGCCGGGGCGGCCTTCCAGCCGAAGAGTTCCTGCAACTTGACGGCCAGCACCGGGCGTCCGGTGCTGTAGTCGACCCGGATCCGCGATCCGCTGGGCACGGCGACGCGTTCGGGCGCCAACTCGTCCAGCCGGCCGGCCTGGCCGCTCGCCCAGGGCAGCAGGCGTTGCAGGGCGTCGGTCGTGTTGATCCTCGCCAGGTCGGCGCGGCGGCGGGCGCGGGACAGTTCGGGTTCCAGCCACTCCTCGGCACGGTCCAGCAGCGCCTCGTCGCTGACGTCCGGCCAGGGGTCGCCGATCGCCGCGCGGAGGAACGCCAGGCGTTCGCGCAGGCCCGGGGACGGGAAGGTCAGCAAGGCACTGACGCCCTCGCGGGTGAGGCCTTCGAGGACGGCTGCCCGGACGAGCGCCCGGTCGGGACGGGTCAGCGGCTTCTCGGCGAGTTCGATGGCGCCGAGGGACTCCACCCGGCGGGCGGTGACCTCGTCGCGCCGGGTGTCCCAGTGGACCTCCTCGCGCGCGCTCAGCAGGGACGCGCCCGCGAGCAGTGCGGTGTCCTCGTCGAGCGCCGCCGCGTGCAGGACCCGCGCGGAGTGCGCCCCCGCCGGTCGGTCGGCCGCCGCGACGGCGAGCCAGGGCAGCGCGCCGAGCGCCGTGCCGGGGGCGAGTTCGGCGGCCGTGCCGGAGGCCATCAGGTAGGGGCTGCGCTCGCCCGGGGCGGGCCGCTCGACCCGGGCGCGGGCGATGCGTTCGGGGAAGGCGAGGGCGACGACGAGTCCGGCGGCCGCGACGTCGGGCAGTGCGGTGGCGGGTTCGTCGGAGGTGGCGCGTCGCAGGCGGCGGACTTCGTCGCGCCAGCGCCCGGCGTAGGGGTCGCCGGAGGAGCGGACGAGCCGCCACACCGCGCCGAGGTCGTCCCCCAGCGCGCGCGGCGGCTCCTCCGACAGCAGCGCGACCACCTCGGCGGCCCGGCGGGCGCCCACGGCGGGGGCGCCGTCGACCAGCGCCCGCCCGAGCCGGGGGTGCAGCCCGGTGCGGGCGAGGCGGGTGCCGCGCGGAGTGGCCCGGCCGTCGGCGTCGACGGCCCCGAGGGCGAGCAGGGTCTCCCGGGCGGCGGCCATCGCGCCCGCCGGCGGCCGGTCGGGGAGGGCGAGGCCGGTGGCGTCGGGGTCGCCCCAGCAGGCGGCCTGGAGGGCGAACGGGGTCAGGTCGGCGAGCGCGATCTCGGGGGTGGGGTAGCGGGCGGCGCGGGCGTCCTCGGCCTCGGCCCAGCAGCGGTAGACGGTGCCGGGCGCCTCGCGGCCCGCGCGGCCGGCGCGCTGGCGGGCGGCGGCGAGCGAGGCCCGTACGGTGACCAGGGCGGCGAGGCCGCGGGCGTGGTCGGTGCGCGGTTCGCGGGCGAGTCCGGCGTCCACCACGACCCGTACGCCGGGCACGGTGAGGGAGGATTCGGCGACGGCGGTGGCGAGGACCACCCGCCGCGCGGAGGACGGGGTGAGCGCCGCGTCCTGGACGGCCTGCGGCGCGCGGCCGTGCAGCTGAAGCACCTCGGCCGGGACGCCGCCCAACTGCCCGGCGACCCGGGCGATCTCGCCGGTGCCGGGGAGGAAGCAGAGCACGTCGCCGTCCCGTTCGGCGAGCGCCCGGCGGACGGTGGTGGCGACGTGGTCGAGCAGGGCGGGGTCGACCCGGGTGCCGTGCGCGGGGCGGACGGCGCGCGGCGGTGGCGCCCACACCACCTCGACCGGGTGCGAGACGCCGTGGGCCTCGACCACCGGCGCCGGACCCTGCGCGTCGCCGAGGAGGCGGGCCCAGGCCTCGGTGTCGGAGGTCGCCGAGGCGCAGAGGATCCGCAGGTCGGGCCGCAGCGCCGCCCGGACGTCCAGCAGGAAGGCGAGCGCGGTGTCGGCGTCCAGGTGCCGCTCGTGGCACTCGTCCAGCACCACCACGTCCACCCCGGGCAGCTCCTGGTCGCGCTGGAGGCGCTGGAGCAGCACCCCGGTGGTCACCACCTCGACCACCGTCCCCGGTCCGACCCGGCGCTCGCCGCGCACGGTGTGGCCGATCTTCCCCCAGCCTTCGGCCGGGGGTGCCCCCAACCCCCACCGCGAGTCGAGCAGCCAGGCCATCCGCCGGGCCGCCGCCCGCACCGCGAGCCGGCGCGGCTCGGCGACCAGGACCCGGCGGACCGGGCCGTCGGCGTCCCCGTCGAGCAGCCCGGCCAGCGCCAGGGGCACCAGCGTGGTCTTGCCGGTGCCGGGCGGGGCGGCCAGCACCGCCACCCCGCGCTCGTCGAGCGCGTGGCGCAGGGCCGGCAGGGCGGTACGGACGGGCAGTTCGCGCCAGGCGGGGTTCACCCGCACAGTCTCCCCGATCGCACCGGCCGGCAGCCGCCCCGCCCGGGCGGGGCCCGTCGGGGCCCGGCTCAGTCCCGTTCGGAGACGAAGACCGCGGTGCCCGGGATCAACCGCCCGCGCAGCGGCGACCAGCCGCCCCACTCCTGTTCGAGCCCGGCCGGCCACTCCGGCTCCACCACGTCCAGCAGCCGGAACCCGGCGCCGACCAGCTCGCGCACCCGGTCCCCGACGGTGCGGTGGTGCTCGACGTAGGTGGCCCGGCCCTGGGCGTCCTGCTCGACGTACGGGGTGCGGTCGAAGTACGAGGCGGTGGCGGTCAGCCCCTCGACACCCGGCTCGTCCGGGAACGCCCAGCGGATCGGGTGGGTCACCGAGAACACCCAGCGCCCGCCCGGGCGCAGCACCCGGCGCACCTCGCGCATCAGCGCGGCGGTGTCGGCGCTGAACGGCACGGCGCCGTACGCCGAGCAGGCCAGGTCGAAGGAGCCGTCGGCGAAGGGCAGCACCGCCGCGTCGGCCTGGACCACCGGGACGGGCGCGCCGCCGCGGACCAGGTCGATCCGGCGGGAGTGCTGGAGCTGGCGGTGCGAGATGTCCAGGGCGACCGGCCGGGCGCCCCGGGCGGCCAGCCAGCGCGAGCACTGGGCGGCGCCGGCGCCGATCTCCAGGACGCGGCGGCCGGCGACCTCCCCGAGCAGGCGGACGTCCGCCTCGTCCAGGCCCTCCGGGCACCAGGTGAAGCGGTCGTCGCCGAGGAACTCGCCGTGCTCGTCCTGGTATTCGTCCGCGTTGCGGTCCCACCAGTGCCGGCTGGCCCGGCTGCTCTCGCCGGACTCGGCCTCGCGCCTTAGCGCGTCGTCGCCGTCGTCGTCAAGATCATGCAGGTCGGACGGGGGGGTGGTGGCCACGGTGATAGAGCCCATCGCGTAGGGTGTGGTCTGCGGAAGCGCCGCTGCCGCGACCCGGCCCGTCAGGGCTCGGATCCAGGCGGTGGCATCCGGGGAAAGGCTTCCTGCGGCCGCCACCGTGAGGTGCGCAATCGGAGGATATGGCCTGATCCATACCGGCCTCCACCGTCTTGGCGCCCTTGGCGTTGACCGTGCCTGGCCGTCCCCGTATGCTACAAGTTGCGCTGCGGGCCTGCGCGCCTCGGACGGAGCAGGTCGCGCTCGCATCTGTCGAAGACCCCACGGTCGCGAGACGGACGCCGATTTCTCGTTGTACGGGAAGCATCGGTGCGCCGTTTTCTTGGCTGTCCGGCTTTCGGTGGGAGCGATACGGGCCCTCCGCGTGGCATTACCTACGACTTCATGTCCGTACCGGAGCCCTTTTCCTAATGACGAGCCCCACCGACTCCTCCCTCAGCACCACCCCGCAGGTCGCGGTCAACGACATCGGCGACGCTGAGGCGTTCCTCGCCGCGATCGACGAGACCATCAAGTACTTCAACGATGGCGACATCGTCGAGGGCGTCATCGTGAAGGTCGACCGTGACGAGGTGCTCCTCGACATCGGTTACAAGACCGAGGGCGTCATCCCGTCCCGTGAGCTCTCGATCAAGCACGACGTCGACCCGCACGAGGTCGTCTCCGTCGGGGACAACATCGAGGCCCTGGTTCTCCAGAAGGAGGACAAGGAGGGTCGTCTCATCCTGTCCAAGAAGCGCGCTCAGTACGAGCGTGCCTGGGGCACGATCGAGAAGATCAAGGAAGAGGACGGCATCGTCACCGGTACCGTCATCGAGGTCGTCAAGGGTGGTCTCATCCTCGACATCGGCCTCCGTGGCTTCCTGCCGGCCTCGCTCGTCGAGATGCGTCGCGTCCGTGACCTCCAGCCCTACGTGGGCAAGGAGCTCGAGGCCAAGATCATCGAGCTGGACAAGAACCGCAACAACGTGGTCCTGTCCCGCCGTGCCTGGCTGGAGCAGACCCAGAGCGAGGTCCGCCAGACCTTCCTCACCACCCTGCAGAAGGGTCAGGTCCGCTCCGGCGTCGTCTCCTCGATCGTCAACTTCGGTGCGTTCGTGGACCTCGGCGGCGTCGACGGTCTGGTTCACGTCTCCGAGCTGTCCTGGAAGCACATCGACCACCCGTCCGAGGTTGTCGAGGTCGGCCAGGAGGTCACCGTCGAGGTTCTCGACGTTGACATGGACCGCGAGCGCGTCTCCCTGTCGCTGAAGGCGACCCAGGAGGACCCGTGGCAGCAGTTCGCCCGTACCCACCAGATCGGCCAGGTCGTTCCGGGTAAGGTCACCAAGCTGGTTCCGTTCGGTGCGTTCGTCCGCGTGGACGAGGGCATCGAGGGTCTGGTCCACATCTCCGAGCTGGCCGAGCGCCACGTCGAGATCCCGGAGCAGGTCGTCCAGGTCGGCGACGAGATCTTCGTCAAGGTCATCGACATCGACCTGGAGCGTCGTCGCATCAGCCTCTCGCTGAAGCAGGCCAACGAGGCCCTCGGTGCCAACCCGGCGGAGGTCGAGTTCGACCCGACCCTGTACGGCATGGCCGCTTCGTACGACGACCAGGGCAACTACATCTACCCGGAGGGCTTCGACCCCGAGGCGAACGACTGGCTGCCCGGCTTCGAGAAGCAGCGTGAGGAGTGGGAGCGCCAGTACGCCGAGGCGCAGTCCCGCTTCGAGCAGCACCAGGCCCAGGTCATCAAGAGCCGCGAGGCCGACGCCGAGGCCGCTGCCGAGGGTGGCGACGCTGTCGCCGCCGCCGCCGGTGGCTCGTACTCCTCCAGCAGCGACGAGGGCTCCGGCGCTCTCGCTTCGGACGAGGCTCTGGCTGCCCTGCGCGAGAAGCTGGCGGGCGGCCAGAGCTGAGCTCTCGCCCCTCGCTAGTGCCCCGCGCATAGCCGCTTGATCGATGAGCCCCACCCGGAATTCCGGGTGGGGCTCATTGTTTGGGGCATTCACTTATTTGTTCCTTATCTGTGGGATTTATGTGATAAGGGGCTCATCGGGTGCCTATGGGTGTTTCAGGACCCGGGGCCTACCTTGGGATCAGTTGCCCGATGGGTCGCTCACCCGGCCCCGCACGCTAGGCACCCCTGCACATGCGCCGTAGCACCGCAGTGACACCCCCCACCCGCACCTCCGCCGGCCGGCAGGTCGACGGACGCCTTGCCGCCCTCGGCCGTTTCTGCTTCCGGCACCGGCGCTGGGTGCTCGGCTTCTGGGCCGTCGTCCTGGTGGTCGGGGTCCTGATCGGCGGCCGGGTGTTCGAGGGGTCCGTGGCGGGTGCCTCGTCGGCCGGTTCCGAGGCCGACCGCGGCGGCGCGGTGGTCGCCGCGGCCGATCCGGCCCGGGGCACCGTGACCGCGGTCGTGGACGGCAGGCCCGTCGACGACCGGGGCGTCCGGGACGCCGTGACCCGGGCCACCGCCGAGATCGCCGCGCTGCCCGGGGTCTCCTCGGTCAGCGACGCCTACGGCCCCGGCCCGGCCGGTGCCGCGCTGCGTTCGGCCGACGGCGGTGCCGGCCTGGTCTCGGTCCGGATGGCCGACGGCAGCACCGCCGCGCAGACCGATGCCGTCACCCAGCGGCTGGCCGGGATCCAGGCGGACGGGGCCCACGTCACGGTCGGCGGTGACCTCGTGCTGGAGCAGGAGGTCAAGAAGCAGACCGAGAAGGACACCAGGTTCGGCGAGATCGTCACCCTGCCGGTCACCCTGATCGTCATGGTGCTGGTCTTCGGCGGACTGGCCGCCGCCAGCCTGCCGGTGATCGGCGCGGTCGCCTCGGTGGGCGGTGCGCTGCTGGCCATGTTCGGGTTCAGCAGGATCATGGACATCGACACCAGCGTGCTGCCGATCGCCACGGTGCTGGGGCTGGGCCTCTCGATCGACTACGCGCTGCTCATGGTGAATCGTTTCCGCGAGGAACGCGGCCACGGCGCGGGCATCGCCGCCGCCGTGGAACGGACCGCCGCCACCGCCGGCCGGACCGTCGCCTTCTCCGGGCTGACCGTCGCCGTGGCGCTCTCCGGCCTCTTCGTCTTCACCAGCCCGGTGCTCGGCGCGGTCGCCGCCGCCGGGGTGAGCGTGGTGGTGATCGCCGTCGCCGCCGCGCTCACCCTGATCCCCGCGCTGCTCGGCTTCGCCGGGAGCCGGATCAAGGCCCCCGACGCGCCCGTCCCCGACGAGGGCTTCTTCAGTCGCACCGTCCGTCGGGTGCGCAAGCGCGCCGTGCCGGTCGCGCTCGCCTGTACCGCGCTGCTGATGGCGGCCGGGGCACCGTTCCTGCACGCCGACATGCGCACCTCCGGCGCTGCCGTGCTGCCCGCCTCCTCGGCCGGCCGGCAGGTCGCCGAGACCATCGACCAGCGCTTCCCGCAGGTCTCGCAGGCGCCGATCACCGTGGTCGTCGCGGGCGGCGCACCGGTGGCCCAGGCGTACGCGGACGAGGTGGTCGCCAAGCTGCCCGGGGTCGACGGCGTCCGGGCGGTGACCCCGGTCGGCGACAAGCTCTCCACCATCGACGTGCTGGTGCACGGCGATCCGCAGGGGGGCGAGGCCAAGCAGGTGGTGAAGGAGCTGCGGGCCGACCGGTCCGGGCTCACCACCTACGTGACCGGCGGCGCCGCCTCGGTGGTCGACTTCCAGCACGAGCTGCTCACCCGGGGGCCGATCGCGTTGGGCCTGGTGGCGCTCGGCACGCTGCTGCTGCTGTTCCTGATGACCGGCTCGGTGGTGATGCCGGTCAAGGCCCTGCTGATGAACCTGCTCTCGCTGGGTGCCTCGCTGGGCGCCCTGACCCTGGTCTTCCAGGACGGCTGGTTCAGCGGTCTGCTCGGCTTCAGCCCCACCGGCGGGCTGGAGACGTTCATCCCGGTGCTGGTCTTCGCCTTCGCGTTCGGGCTGTCGATGGACTACGAGGTGTTCCTGCTCGCCCGGATCAAGGAGCTGCGGGACAAGGGACACAGCTGTACCCGGGCCGTCGAACTGGGCGTCCAGCGCAGCGGGAAGATCATCACATCGGCGGCCCTGCTGATGGTGATCGTCTTCGCCGGGTTCGCGCTCGGGGACATGTTGATGGTCAAGCAGATGGGCATCGCGCTGGCCGTCGCCGTGGCGGTGGACGCCACGGTGGTCCGGTGCCTGCTCGTCCCCGCCGCGATGAGCCTCTTCGGTGAGTTCAACTGGTGGGCCCCGGCCCCGCTGCGGCGGCTGCACCGGCGGTTCGGCCTGAGCGAGCACGTCGAACTGCCGGCCATCGAGCCGGCCGTGCTGCCGGTGCCGCGGGCCCCGGTCCACGACCTGGCGGGCGCGGACGCGCGCGGCTGAGGGGCCGGCCGGAAGACCGGCCGGGTCCGGCTCCCGCCGCGTCCCGGCTCAGCCGGGCCGGCGGAGCAGGGCGAGGCGGCTCGCGGTGCGGTCCAGGTCGAGCAGCAGGCCCGAGTCGTCGGACAGTCCGGCCAGCGGGTCGGCGCCGATCAGCACCAGGCGGGTGTCCCGGTCGCAGCAGACGTCGACCAGATCGGCGAAGCGCCGACGGGCGTCGGGGGACACGTCGGCCAGCGGCGGCACCCCGTCCAGGACGAGGGTGGGGAAGCGCTCGGCGAGCACGAGGTAGTCGGACACGGCGGTGCGGCCCTCGCACAGCTCGTCGAAGCCGAACCAGACCAGGTCGTCACGGACCGCCCGGGCCGGCAGCACGCGGTGGTGCGCCCGTACCGGACCGGCCTCCTCGGGGCGCGGCGGGGTGAGGCCCGCGGCCTCCTCCGTCCCGGTGGCCAGCCGGGCGCCCAGGGTGAAGCGCCGGTGCGCGTCGTCCGGTCGCGGCCGCCGTCGGAAGTCCACCGCCCCGGAGACGTCCAGGACGTCCATCCGCTCCTCGATCAGCCGGATCGTCGGCTCGAAGAGGTGGTGGTGGAGCGGGTCGGGCATCAGCCCGGTCGGCGGGTAGTTGGACGTGGTGACCAGGGTGATCCGGCGCTCCAGCAGGGTGCCGAAGAGGCGGGCGACCAGCATGGCGTCGCCCGCGTCATGGGCGTGGAACTCGTCGAAGACGAGGAGCCGGCAGTCGCCGAGCAGCTCGTCGACGGCGCGGTCGACCGCCGAGCCCTCGTGGGGGGCGTGCGACTGCTGGGCGACGCCCTCGTGCAGCCGGCGGAAGAAGTCGTGGAAGTGCAGCCGTCGCTTGCGCGGGGTGGGCAGGCCGTCGAGGAAGGTGTCCACCAGCCAGCTCTTGCCGCGGCCGACCGGACCCCAGAGGTAGAGGTGGCGCGGCGGCCGCCGCAGCCGCCAGGCGGGGTGGGCCAGTTCGCCCGCGAGCCGGCTGAGCCGTTCGACCGGTGGTTCCTGCGCCGGGTCGAGTGTGAATCCGCGCTGTTCGGCGGCGCGCAGGAAGTGCGCGCGCATCGACTCGTAGTGCTTCCCCGCCCTGTCCGTCACGCCTCGCGACCCTAGCAGGGCGTCAGAACGGGCATGATCGCGTGGAGTTGCCCGGTTGCCCGCCCGTTCAGCGCAGTCGGCGCAGCAGTTCGACGGCGGTGCGCAGGGTCTCCCGCTCCTGCGGGGCGAGACGGGTCTCGACGGCGGTGGCGATCACCGTCTCGCGGCGGGCGCGCTGCTCGTACAGGGCGGCGCGGCCCGCGTCGGTGGGGGTGACGAGGAGCTTGCGGCCGTCGGTGGCGTGCGGCTCCTGGGTGACCAGGCCGGTCTCGGTGAGCAGGGCGACGGTTCGGGCCATCGACTGGTGCCGGACGCGCTGGTGGGCGGCGAGCTCGCTGACGGTGCGGGCGCGGCCGTCGCGGACGAGCAGGCCGAGGACGGCGGCCTGGTTCTGCGGCAGGGTGTCGGTGTCGCGCAGGGCGCGGACCAGGTCGCCGACGGCGGCGCGCAGGTCGGCGGCGAGTTCGAGGGCTTCGGGGGACGGGCTGTTCATGGGAGAAGCCTACCGGCACTATGTACAGCGAGACTGCGCAGTCTTGCTGTACATTTACTGGGTATGAGGATCACGAAGTTCGGACATGCCTGCGTGCGCCTGGAGCACGGCGACACCACTCTCGTCATCGACCCCGGAATGTTCACCGACCCCGCCGCCCTCGCCGGCGCGGACGCGGTGCTGATCACCCACGAGCACGTCGACCACTTCGAGGAGGCCCGGCTGCGGGCCGCGCTGGCGGCGGATCCGGCACTGCGGGTCTGGACCAACGGCGCGGTCGCCGCCCAGCTGGACGGTCTCGCGCAGCGGGTGGCGGTGGTCGGTGAGGGCGACGCCTTCGAGGTCGGCGGGATCGGCGTCTCCGTGCACGGCGAGTGGCACGCGGTGATCCACCCCGACATCCCGCTGGTGCCGAACATCGGCTTCCTCTTCGACGGCCGGCTCTTCCACCCCGGTGACGCGCTGACCGTGCCGCCGCACGTGGTGGAGACGCTGCTGCTGCCGATCGCCGGTCCGTGGACCAAGGTGTCCGAGCTGGTCGACTACGTCCGGGAAGCCGGTCCGCGCCGGGCGCTGCCGATCCACGACGCGGTGCTCAGCCCGGCGGGTCTGGCGGTGCACACCCGACTGGTCGGCCCCGCCGGCCCGGGGACCGGTGCCGAGCTGTGCACGCTCGGGGAGGGCGAGAGCCTCGACCTGGGCTGAGCCCGGGGTGGGCGGGCCGTGATGGCGTCGGGCGCGGGCGGGCGGGCCGTGATGGCGTCGGGCTCGGGCGGGGCTGACCGGCGCGGGGTGCGCCGGTAGCCTGGCGCCATGCTGAAGATCGGACTGACGGGTGGCATCGGCGCGGGCAAGAGCGAGGTGTCGCGGCTGCTCGCCGCGCACGGCGCCGTGATCGTGGACTCGGACGTGATCGCCCGCGAGGTGGTCGCCCCCGGGACGGACGGCCTCGCGGCCGTGGAGGCCGAGTTCGGCGCGGGTGTGCTGCGGCCGGACGGGTCGTTGGACCGGCCCGCGCTCGGCGCCGTCGTCTTCGCCGACCCCGAGCGGCTCCGGGCGTTGAACGCGATCGTCCACCCGCTGGTCCGGGCCCGCTCCGCCGAACTGGAGGCGGCCGCGGCACCGGACGCGGTGGTGGTGCACGACGTCCCGCTGCTGGTGGAGAACGGGCTCGCCCCGCTGTACGACCTGGTGCTGGTGGTCGACGCCGAGGACGCGGTGCGGATCGACCGGCTGGTCCGGTCGCGCGGGATGACCGAGCAGGAGGCCCGGGCCCGGATGGCCGCGCAGGCCGACCGGGCCGACCGGCTGGCCGTCGCGGACCTGGTGATCGACAACAGCGGTCCGCTGGAGGCGCTCTCCCCCCGGGTGGACGAGGTCTGGGACGAGCTGAAGTCCCGTCAGATCTGATCGGGCCGGACCGCCCGGCCGGCGGCGATCATGGAGCAATGACTGATCACATGACTCCCGACGTCGTCCGCCTCGCCGACTACGGCCCGGCCGAGCAGGCCGAGATCCTCGGCGACGACCCAGATCCGTACGGGGTCGCGGACACCGGGCTGGCCTTCCTCCCCAAGGAGATCCACTTCGGGGTCCGCGGCGAGGACGGCCGGCTGCTCGCCCACACCGGCCTGCGACGGCTGCCGTTCACGGTGGGCGGCGTCGACCTGGTGGTGGCGGGTGTCGGCGGGGTGGCCGTGGCCCCCGCCGCCCGGGGGTGCGGCCTGGCCCGCGCGGTGGTCGGCGCGGCCCTGGACCACGCGCGGGCGCTCGGCCCGCGCCACGCGCTGCTGTTCTGCCGGCCGCCGCTGGTCGCGCTCTACCGGCGGCTCGGCTTCCGGGAGGTGCCGGGAACCGTCCACGTGGAGCAGCCCGGGGGGCGGGTCGTGGTCATGCCGCTGCGCACGATGTGGATACCCCTGCGCGAGGGCACCGGCCGGCCCGACGGTCCGGTGCGGCTGCGTTCCCTCCCGATGTAGCGGGCGCTCCGGGGCGGGGTGCCCCGGGGAGGCTCACTCCGGCCAGGCGGAGCCCTCGATCACCTCGACGAAGTCGGTCCGCTCGAACTCCGGGTCGAACCGCGCCAGTACGTCCGCCTTGACGTTGCCGAAGGTGGTGGCCGGCCTGGGGGCGACGCCCTCGTGGAAGGCGCGCAGGATGCCGCGCTTGAAGTCCGGCCGGGGGTGGGCGGCGACCACCGCGTCCCGGGCCCCGGCGGGGAGGTCGTGGTAGCCGATGCCGAGCACGTCCAACTCGACGCCCGCCGTCGTGAGGGCGATCTCCGGCTCCAGGTACTCCGGGATGCCGGGCGTGGTGTGCAGCGCGATCGCCTCCCAGACCAGCCGGATCCGCCGCTGCGGCACCTGGTGGGCGCGCAGGAAGGCGGCGGCCGCCTCGGCGCCGTCGATCTCGAACCGCCGGCCGGACCCGCGGTGTTCGGGGGCCAGGCCGAGGTCGTGGAACAGCGCGGCCAGGTAGAGCAGTTCGGCGTCGAAGGCGAGGCCGCGGCGCTGCCCCTGGAGGGCGCCGAAGAGGTGGACCCGGCGCGAGTGGTGGTAGAGCAGCTCGGAGGAGACGTCCCGGACCAGTTCGGTGGCCTCGGTGGCGAGTGCGCTGTCGGGGATCCGCACCCCGGCGATCTCGGTGCTCACGCGGCCGCTCCTTCGGGGGTGGTGGTGTTCGCGTGGTCGACCGCGGCGGCGGCGAGGGCGCGCAGGATCGGGTGGGCGCGGGTGCCGTCGCCGGCCAGCTCCGGCTGGAACAGCGAGGCCAGGAAGAAGGGGTGCCCGGGGAGTTCGAGCATCCGCAGGTCGCCGTCGTCGTCCACGCCGCTGAACCGCAGTCCGTGCTCGCGCAGCCGCTCCAGGTAGGCGGCGTTCAGCCCGTAGGCGCAGTGGTACCGCTCCAGCGTGCGGGTCGTGCCGAGGATCCGCTCGGCCAGCGTGCCGGGGGCGATCCGTACCGCGCCCTCGTGCCCGACCAGCGAACAGCTGAGCGGCACGATCACCAGCTCCTCCTCGTCCGGGTGGCTCTCGCCGTGCGCGGCCGCGCCGATCCCGCAGACGTCGCGCGCGTACTCCAGGACGGCGTGCTGGAAGCCGGCGCAGGTGCCGAGGAACGGGATGCCGCGCTCGCGGGCCGTCCGGACGGCGGCCAGCGCGCCCGCCTCGCTGCGGTAGGGGCTGCCCGGGAGCAGCCAGATCGCGTCGAAGCCGTCGAGGGCGCCGGGCGCCCCGGCGTCCTCGGTGGGGATCCAGTAGGCGTCCAGGACGAGCTGGTCACGGGTGGCGAGGGCGTCGAGCAGCCCGGGGACGCGGGCGTGCGAGCGGACGGCGGGGGAGCGGTCGCCGACCAGGGCGACGCGGGGGGTCCGGTAGGTCATGCGGCTATCCTGACCCTCCGTTGGGCATCAGCGCCAACGATGATTTCTGACCCTTCGATCAGAGGTACTGATAGCCGTGGATCCGCACCAGCTGCGCACCTTCGTCACCGTGGCCCGGCTGAGCTCCTTCTCCGCGGCGGCCGGGGAACTCGGCTACACCCAGTCCGCCGTCTCCCAGCAGATCGCGGCCCTGGAGGCGGACCTCGGCGCCAGCCTGCTGCTCCGCCGTCCGGTCGGCCCGACCGAGGCGGGCGCGCGGCTGCTGGAGCACGCCGGTCCGCTGCTGTTGCGGCTCGACGCGGCGCGGGCCGACGTCGCGCGCCTGGCCGGCGCCCCGGCCGCCCGGCTGCTGCTGGGCACCACCCCGCTGGCGGTCGACGCGGCCCTCGGGCGTGCGCTCGCCGAGGTGCGCCGGGAGTACCCGCGGGTGGACCTCGCCGTCCGGGTGCTCGCCCAGGAGGCGCTGCCGGCCCTGGTCGCCACCGGCGAGGTGGACCTCGCCCTGATCGACGGCCTCGCCGCGCCCAGCGATCCGCTGCCGCTGCCGGACGTCGGCCCGCTCAGCACCGTCGCCGTCGCCGAGCGGCCGCTCGCCGTCGCGCTGCCCGCCGGGCACCCGCTGGCCGGTCACCGGGGTCTGGCGCTGGCCGACCTCTCCGCCGCCCGCTGGCTGGACGCCCCCGACATCGCCCCCGGCGCCGCCCGGCTGCGCGCCGCCACCGCCGTCGACGGCTTCCGGCCGGTCGCCCGGTACCTGGGCACCGACGTGCGCGGGCTGCTCGCCCTGGTCGCCGCCGGGCACGGCCTGGTCGTTCTCCCGGAGGCGGCGGTGGCGGGTACGGCCGGCGTCGTGGCGGTGCCCGTCGGTGAGCCGCGACTGGTCCACCGGACGGAGCTGGTGCACGGCAGCCTGCCCGAGGGGCCGGCGGCGCTGCTGGCGCGGCTGCTCGACGGGTGACGGCCCGGCGGCCTGTGGGCCGGGTCCGGCCGGGTGCGCCGGGGCCGATCGGACCGGTCCTACCCGACGATCTCGGCGCCCTCGCAGCACGGGCCGTCGAGCTGGTAGCAGAGGTAGCGCAGGCACCCGAGGCAGACCTCGATGTTCTCCAGCCGCCAGGTGTCGCCGTGGCAGGCGCAGAGGGCCCGCTGTCGCAGCGTCAGGTCCCAGCCGGAGTGGCCGCCGAGAGCGGCGTAGGCCTGGTCGAGGAAGGCCGTCGTCGGTTCGCCCGGCCGCTCTCCCCGGGCCGCGGCCGCCAACTGCCAGCAGCGGAGGGCAAAGAAGGCCCGGCCGTCCACCAGGCCGCCCGGGTCGCGGCCGGCCTCGTCCCAGGCCCGGGCCGCCGCGGCGACCCGCTCGGGGAACGGGCGGGCGTGGTCGAGCAGGACGGAATTCCCCGCCGGTGCGGTGGAGTCCGGTAGCTGGCCGGTCGTCATGGTGACCCCCTGTTCGGGGCCCACGGTAGGTCATCGCCCGTCGCCGCCGTCGGCGGGGTGCGGTCGTTGGCGGGGTGCCGGTCCGGGGGCCCGCTGCGGTTCGGTTCCCCGGGTTGGGGTGGCGGTCTGCCCGGGTTGGGGTGGCGGTCTGCCCGGAGGGCGTCCGCGTGCCGGTTCCGCGGCGATGCGTGGGCGTCTCGGGGCCGGCGTCACCGCGGTGGGCGCCCGGGGGGTGTGGATCCGTCCTCCGCCGGCTTCACCGCCGTCCGGGCCCGCCACCGCCGCCACCGCCGCCACCGCCGTCACCGTGGCCGAGGGGCACGAGGCCGCCGAGGGCGACGGCACCGGCACCGAGCGCGTCGCGGCGGCCTCCGTCCCCCGATCACCCGCTGGGCCGAACGCGGCCGCCGCCGCGTGCGCCGGTTTCGGGCCCGGTTACCCTGGGCCCGAAACCGAACGGGTGGAGGTGGGGGGCATGAGGCCCTTGCGCAGTGCTGTCCTGGCGGCGGCCGCCGTGCCGCTGATGGCGTTGACGGCGTGCCAGAGCGGTGGCGGGGGAACGGGGGAGGCCACCTCGACGGCCACGGCCACGGCGACGGGGACCGGCGGCGGGCCGACGGCCGCGGTGCGGTTCCCGGAGAAGGTCCTGCTCGACGCGCTGCCCGCCGCGACCGAGGCCAAGGGGCTGGTGCTCTCGGTGAGCACCCGCGCGGGGACGCCGGAGGAGCGCTGCGTCCTGGTCGCCGTCGGCGCGGACGGCGCGGCGGCGAAGGTGCGCGGCTTCGCGGTCTCCAACGGGCTGGCCAAGCCGCCGACCAACGTCCGCGGCTGTGCGAGCCCGGCCGGGTTCACCGCCGGCTTCGCCGGCATGGTCGGCACCGCCCAGTACGGCTTCCAGGACGCGGCGAACCCCGGCGAGCCGCGCGTCTCGGTGCTCGGTCAGGGCGGCCCGACCGACCTCAAGGACATCTCCGGCCTGCCGGCCACCGGCGCGGGCACCCGCCAGAGCGCCCCGGTGGTCGACCCGGTGACCGGTGAGGTCGTGCACTGGACCGAGTCGAGCGGCCCGGCGGTCGACGGGCGCCTGCGGGCCGTCCGGCCGGACGGCACCGGGGAGCACACGGTGGAGGGGATCGGCGTCCGGCCCCCCGAGGCGCTCGCCTTCCTCGGCGGCCGGGTGGTGTCCGCGCAGACGGCGAAGCGGGCGGTGGCCAACGGCGACGGCTCGCTGACCGTCGCGGCGGACGAAGGGGGGACGGTCCGGGTCGGCCCGGTGGCCACCCTCGCCGCCAACCCGGTCGCCGAGGTGAGCGGTGGGGCGCTCAGCCCCAAGGCGCTGGTGGGTGACCGTCAGGTCCTCAGCGCCGCGGGGCGGGAACTCGCGCTCGCCACCGTGGACACCGCCGACCCGGCCCACCCGCGCGTCGCGCTCAAGCCGCTCGCCACGATCCCCGAGCAGTTCTGGGGGGCCGCCGTCCAGGAGGAGGCGTTCGTGGTGGACCGCGCCGGCCGGGCGGCGTACACCACGGTCCAGCACGGCTCGGAGAACCAGGGGCAGCGGGTGCTGGTCCTGAAGGTCGACCTCGCCACCGGCGCGGTGAGCGCGGTGGCGATGCTGCTGACCGACGGCGGGCGCGTGATGCCGCTCGCCTTCGTGGCGTAGCGGCGCGCGCGGGCGCGGGCGCGGGCCCGGTGGTGCGGGGCGCGGTGGTCGGGCGGGGCCCGGCCACCGTGCCCCGCCGTTCAGACGAGTTCCCCGCCCGCGCCGGAGCTGCCCTGCGGGACGCCGACGACGGTGACGACGGTCCGCGGGCGGATCTCCTCGCCGAGGACGCCGGCGAGGGCGTCGTAGGTGGCGGCGATCAGCCGGGCGGTCGCGTCCGGGACGTGGTCCAGCCGGAG
This sequence comes from Kitasatospora sp. NPDC059327, assembly GCF_042752535.1. Taxonomy (NCBI): domain Bacteria; kingdom Bacillati; phylum Actinomycetota; class Actinomycetes; order Kitasatosporales; family Streptomycetaceae; genus Kitasatospora; species Kitasatospora sp. NPDC059327. Next base: position 25,262 of record NZ_JBHYYB010000044.1, read on the forward strand.
GGCGGCCTCCCGCATGCTGAGGGTGACCCGCGGGTCGGGTCGGTCGGTGGGGACGCCGCCGCTGCCCCGGCGGTTCTGCGGAACGCCGATGAGCTCCACCCCGACCAGCGGCCGGGCGCCGTCGCCGAAGACGGCGGCGACGGCGTCGGTGAGGGCGCCGATGAGCTGGGGTTCGATGGTTCCGTCGAGGGTTTCCTCGCGGATGTGCAGGCTGAAGTGCGGCATGGCGGAGCTCCGTTCGGGTCGGTTCGGACCGCGGGTGCGTAGTGGCTTTGCCGGTCAATCATCTTTGATGACAAAGGTATCCGGATAGGGGTGCGTGATGTCAACGCCGAAGGAGGGCACGGGCGATGACGGTGAGGCGGTCGACGACGCGGTCCGGGCCTTGCTGCTGCTGATGCCGCGGCTGGTGGGCCGGGCGAAGCGGATTCCGCCCCCCGAGGCGCTGCGGTCCTTCGCCCTCGCGCCCCGGCACCTGTCCCTGCTCTCCTACCTGCTCTTCGACGGCGCGATGACCGTCAACGAGCTGGCCGGCCGGCTGGAGGTCGCGCCCACCACGGTGAGCCTGATGGTCGGCGAGCTGAGCCGGCAGGGAATCCTGGAACGGCGCGAGGACGAGGCGGACCGGCGCCGGCGGATCGTCACCGTCGTCCCGGAGCAGCGGCCCGCGATCGCGGGCTGGCTCGCCCCGGGGGCGGCCGCGTGGCGCACGGCGCTGACGCCGCTGAGCCCGGAGGAGCGGCGGATGTTCGTGAACACCTTGCTCGCCTACGAGGCCGCGGTCACGGTCGACGGCCGGTAGGCCCGGCGGGTGCCGCCGGTCGGTGCCGTGCCGGGCGCACGGGACCGACCGGACGGGGGTGGCCGCCCGGTACTACCGGCGGCGCTCCCGGCGCGGCGTCAGGCCGAGGGCCGGCCGGCCGGCGCCGCCGAGCGCGAGCGCGAGCACGAGCACGAGCACGAGCACGAGCGCGAGCGCGAGCACGAACCGGACCGCGCCCAGCAGGCGCCGCGGCCGGCCCGGCCCGGGAGCCGGCCTCCTCGCCGGCTCGCCCTCCCGGCCGGACTTCAGCCGGAGCCAGGCCGCACCGGTGAGCCGCGGGCGGACCAGCACGGTCGGGAGGGCGGCGGGCAGGCGCCGCAGGGCCCTGCGGACCGCGGCGGTGGCGAGTTCGAGAAGTACGGCGGCCACCAGTGCGACCACCAGCGCGGTGCGCCAGCCGACCAGGTCCTCGCCGAGGAGGAGGGCGCGCGCCAGGTGGTGCCGGGGCAGGGGCGGGAGTGCGGAGTCGTCCATGCTCCCTCGACGTGGCCGGGGCGGTTCGCGTTGCGGCCGCAAGGAATCGGGGCCCGGCCCCGTCATGGGGGTGAGGGTGATTTGGGAAGGGAAGCGCATATGCAGGACTTCGCGCCGCTGCGGGGGGAGCGGCCGCTGGGCCCGCGGGGGGGGAGGGGGCCGACGTGCTCGACGACTGGGACGCGCGCTATGCCAGGCTGTCCACCGGTGCCGACGCCCTGGGCGCCCCACTGGGCGAGCAGGTCGGGGACCTCTCGATGTGGGACGTGCCGTGGTCCGTCACGGAGACGGGAGAGGTCCTATGACCACCGTCCGTCGACGAACGAACCCGGGCCCGCAGGGGATCGGGGGCACCCCGACGCTCCCGGTCGTGTGGGCGGCGAGTGCCGTGCCGGCCCCGGTGCCGAAGAAGTAGGCCGAAGTGGCCTGCCGCCAACGGGGGGCGGCGGCAGGCCACTTCGGCGCGGAGCCTCGGCCCGACCCCGCTACCGGGGCGGGCGCCGGAACAGCGCGGTCAGCGGCACCGGAATGCCGAACAACGGCGAGTCGGGGCCCTGGGGCTCCATTGGGCGGATCTCGATCTCGGTGAAGTCCGAGAAGACGTGGCGAAGTTCGTCGGGTGTGCAGGCGAGTCCGCCGTCGAGCCGGCCGTTGCGGTAGAGCTCCGCGTCGGGGAGTTCGGACCCCGTCGCACCGGCCGCGAAGGCGTTGACGACGACGTGCCCGCCTGGCTTCAACACGCCCTCCAGGAGCGCGAGGTGGCTGATCCGGCGGTGCGGCGGCAGGTGGTGCAGGCAGCCGGAGTCGTACACCAGGTCGTACTGCCCGAGCGGGAGTCCGGTGTCGAAGGCGTCGCCGCAGCGGAACCGGACGTCGACCCCGGCCTCGCGGGCCCGTTCCCCGGCCCATGCGACGGCGGTGGGCGTCCCGCCCGTCGACGGTGCCTCCGGGAGCCCTGGAGGGGGTGTCGGGAGGCGGGGCAGGGGGTCGCGTTTCCCAACGGGAGGTCAAGACGTCCGGCTGTCAGCGGTGCGCGGCCGCGCCGTCGACGGCGCGGTCGATCGCGGTGGCGACGTCGTCGGCGACCAGGGTGGGCCGGTACGCCTCCGCCGTCCACGGCCGGCCGGCCGACACCCAGACGCTGCGCAGGCCGAGCGCGTGCGCGCCCGCGATGTCGGCGTGCGCCGAGTCGCCGATCATCCAGGCACCGGGCAGGGGGTGCTCCACCGCCACGGCCGCGGCGCGGAAGATCTCCGCTCCCGGCTTCTTGTGGCCGACGGCCTCGGAGACCACCCAGCCGTGCACGAGCCGGTCGAGCCCGGTCCGGCGGATCTTCGCCTCCTGCTGTCCGGTCCGGCCGTTGGTGACGATGACGCAGGTCCACCCGGCGGCCCGGGCCCGGCCCAGGGCCGCCCGGGTCGACTCGGCCAGCACCACGAGGTCGGCGCCCCCGCCGTCGAGCAGGGCGTCGACGGCGCTCGCGGACACCGAACTCCCGTACCGCGCGGCGATCGCGGCGGCCATCCGGTCCTCGGGCGTGTAGCCGCTCGCGTCCAGCTCCGCGAACCAGCCGAGGTCGCCGCCGGGCAGCCGGTGCTCCGTCAGGAACGCCCGGACGGCGGCCAGGAAGGCGGCGTCACGGTCGATCAGGGTGTTGTCGAGGTCGAGCATCAGCAGCGGCATGACCGGCAGTACACCACAACGGGCCTGCGGGGCCGAAGGGATGGGCTCCCGCCCCGGCCCGCCCCGGCCCGCCCCGGCTCCCGCCCGCGGCACCGGACGCCGGGTCGGTGGCGGCCGGTGTCGGTGGCGGCCGGTGTCAGGAGTGGGCGGGGAGGTCGCCGGTGCGCAGCGCGGCGAGGAAGGACCGCCAGGCGTCGGCGGTGAAGGTCAGGGCGGGCCCCTGGGGGTCCTTGCTGTCCCGGACCGGCACCGCACCGGGGTCGCCGTACGCGACCTCGACGCAGTTGCCGCCCTCTCCGCCGCTGAAGGTGCTCTTGCGCCACCTGAGGTCAGCCGTCATGTCCGTACCCCTCTGCTACGAGTTCGCTCATCCAGGACAGCGAATCCTCGGGGCTCAGGGCGGATTCCGCAAGCTGCTCGAAGACGAACTCGTGCCGGGCGACATCCGGCTCCCGCTCCAGGTACAGACTGCTCGTCAGCGCCTCGACGTAGACGATCCGGCCGGGCACGTCGGCGAAGGAGAGGATGTGGAAGGCCATGCTCATCGCCGGATGGGCCCCGGCGCTGAAGGGGAGCAGCTGGATCCGCACCGTCGGCCGCTGGGCGAGCCGGATCAGGTGGGCCACCTGCTCCCGCATCACGCGGGGGCCGCCGACCGAGCGGCGCAGCACCGCCTCGTTGAGGACCACCCAGACCGTCGGCGGGGTCGGGCGGGCGAAGACCTCCTGCCGCTGCATGCGCAGTTCGGCCCGCCGGTCGACGATGGGTTCGATGTCCGCGTGCCGTCCGGACAGCGAGGTGCGGAACGTAGCCCGCGCGTAGTCCACCGTCTGGAAGATGCCGGGGACCAGCTCGGTCTCGTAGGCACGGATGCGTTCGGCGTCGGACTCCATGCCGACGTAGGTCTGGAACCAGTCGGGGAGGGTGTCCCCGTAGTCGTGCCACCAACCCCGTTGTGTGCTGCGGCGGGTGAGGGAGATGAACTGCCGCAGCTCGGACTCGTCGGTGACGCCGTAGAGTGCGAGCAGCGCGCGGACGTCCGATTCCTTCAGCGTGGTCCGGCCGGACTCGATGCGCGAGATCTTCGTGGCGCTGAACCGCAGGGTGTCGGCCGCGGACTTCGCCTGGAGCCCGGTCCGCTCTCGCAGTCGGCGCAGCTCGGAGCCGAGCCTGCGCCGCAGGACGGTCGGACTGTCCACTCTGGTGGCTCCCTCTCGGTCGACGTCGAACCACAGTCTGCCACCCCGCTCGGTGATCACAAGGGTCGTGCGACGGCGCGCACTTGCGCGTGACGGCGGCGGCGGACCCGCGATGTCGGGTCCGCCCGGACAGGGGGAGAGGGCCATGGACGGCCGGAGAAGGACGGCGAGGGCCGCACGGCCTCAGGGCAGGTCGTCCGCCTGGCCCGCGGCGCGCAGGCCGCCGGCGACGGTCGTGCCGAGGAACAAGATGAACAGCGTGTCCCAGGGCAGGGGCGCGACCAGGATCATCGGGAGCCACAGGGCGACGCCCACGATCGACAGGACGGCGGCGGCCCAGGCGTGGCCGCCGCCCGGGCGGCCCCCGCGGATCCGCCGGAAGGCCGTCAGCCAGAGCGCCGCCAGGGCGGCGCAGGCGGCCACGAGGGCGCCGGCGAGGAGTCTCGCGAAGGTGTGGCCGATGAGGTCGTCGCCGTCGCTCCCGGCGGCCTCCCGCGCGGAGGGGCCGTAGGTCAGGGCGAAGAGGCCCCAGCAGAGCGCGCCGGCCGCCCAGAGGACCGCGAGCGCGAGCGCCGACCGCCCGGCGGGAGCGAGCCGTTGGGGCCGTTCGGGGCGGGCGGCGGTCTCGGTCATGGTGATCATGGTAGAGGGCCGAGGTGGGAACCCGACCCGGTCCCGCGCCGTCCCGTCCGGCCCGCGCGGGGGCGTCCGTCCGGTGCCCCGGTGACGGTCAGTGGCCGTCGGCCCGTGCCTCGCCGGGGATCGGCTCGGGGCCGGTGGCCGGGTCGCGGGTGAGCAGGTAGCGCGCCCCCGGGCCGGCGGCGCCGGCGCGGTCGGCGGCGTTGTACAGGGTGCAGCGGGACAGCGAGAGGCAGCCGCAGCCGATGCAGCCCGTGAGCTTGGCCTTCAGGCGCTCCAACTCGGCGATCTGCTCGTCGATCCGGCTCTGCCAGGACCGGGCGACGCCGTCCCACTCGGCGCCGGAGGGCGCGCGGTGCTCGGGGAGGCGGTCCAGGGCGACCTTGGCCTCGTCGAGGGAGAGGCCGACCCGCTGGGCGGCGCGGACGAAGGCGACCCGGCGCAGCGTGCCGCGGGTGTAGCGGCGCTGGCCGCCGGTGGTGCGGGTGGCGTGGATCAGGTCGAGCTTCTCGTAGTAGCGCAGGGCGGAGGTGGCGAGGCCGCTGCGTTCGGAGAGCTGGCCGATGGTGAGCAGGTCGTGCCGGCTCGGTCCGGTGGCGGCCTCGGCGGACTCGTCGCCGGCGGATGCGGGAGCGGTCATGCCGCTCACTGTAGTCGCTTGACTTCAAGCTGACTTCAAGTTGCACCATCGTGGGCATGACGACGAACACCCGTACCGCCACCGGCTTCGAGCAGCTCGCGGGCCTGATGGGCCTGATGACCGGCGCCGAGAAGCACGGCCCCGCCGCCACCTCCACACTGGACGTCCTGTGGGTGCTCTACGACCGCGTCCTGCGCGTCACCCCGGCCACCGCGGAGGACCAGGACCGCGACCGGTTCCTGCTCTCCAAGGGCCACGGTCCGATGGCGTACTACGCGGTGCTCGCGGCCAAGGGGTTCATCGATCCGGCCGTCCTCCCGAGCTTCGGCGCCTACGACTCGCCGCTCGGCCACCACCCGGACCGCACGCTGATCCCCGGGGTGGAGATCGCCTCCGGGTCGCTCGGGCACGGTCTGCCGCTGGCGGTCGGCTCCGCGCTCGGGCTCCGGGCCCAGGGGCTCGCCGACCCGGCGGTGTGGGTGCTGCTCGGCGACGCGGAGTTCGACGAGGGCTCGAACCACGAGGCGGTGGCCTTCGCCGGGGCCTACGGGCTGGACCGGCTGCACGTCGTCGTCATCGACAACTCCTCCGCCACGCACGGCTGGCGGGGCGGTGTCGCGGCGCGCTTCGCCGCCGAGGGCTGGTCGGCCGAGACCGTGGACGGGCGCGATCACGAGGCGCTGTACGCGGCGTTCACGGCCGAGCACCCGGGACGCCCGCGGGTGGTGGTCGCCCGGGTGGAGCCGAAGGGGAACTGATCCTCGGGCCCGCCCCGGCCCCGCCGCCCTCCGATACCGCCAGGACATCCGACCAGTAAGGGACTTCACCCCATGGACACCATGCGCGAGCGCTTCCTCGACGTGACCACCCGGCTGCTCGACGACGACCCCCGGCTGGCCCTCGTGCTGGCCGACATCAGCGCCGCCGGCTTCGCCCCCGCCGCCGAACGCCACCCCGACCGGGTGGTCAACGTGGGGATCCGCGAGCAGCTGCTGATCGGCGCGGCCGGTGGCCTGGCGCTCACCGGGATGCGGCCGATCGCCCACACCTTCGCCAGCTTCTTGATCGAACGACCCTTCGAGCAGGTCAAGTTGGACCTGGTGCACCAGGGTGTGGGAGCGGTGCTGGTGAGCGCGGCCGGCTCCTACGACTGGCCGGCCGGCGGCCGTACCCACATGGCGCCGGGCGATGTCGCGCTGCTGGACACCCTGCCGGGCTGGACGGTCCATGTGCCGGGCCACCCGGACGAGGCGGAGCTGCTGCTGCGGCACGCGGCGGCCGACGGTGACCGCAATGTCTACCTGCGCCTGTCCGAGCACCGGAACGCGACGGCGGTGCCCGTGGAGGCGGGCCGGTTCACCGTCGTGCGGCGGGGTTCGAAGGGCGTGGTGCTCGCGGTCGGCCCGATGCTGGACGTGGTGCTGGCGGCCACCGAGGGGCTGGACGTGTCCGTGCTGTACGCGGCCACCGTCCGGCCGTTCGACGCGGCGGGGCTGCGGGCCGCGGTGGGCGGGCGCGCGGACGTGGTGCTGGTCGAGCCCTACCTGGCCGGGACGTCCGCCGGGGAGGCGCACGCGGCCCTGGCGGACCGGCCGCACCGGGTGCTGGGCCTCGGGGTGCCGCGCGAGGAGCACCGGCACTACGGCTCGATCGCCGAGCACCTGGCCGCCTACGGTCTGGACGCGGCGGGGCTGCGGGAGCGGATCGGCACCTTCCTCTGGTGAGCCGGCGCGCGGGACGCAGGGCCGTCCGCGTGCCGGGGCCGTCCGTCGCCCGGGCCGTTCGCGTGCCGGGGCCGTCCGTCGCCCGGGCCGTTCGCGTGCCGGGTCAGAGCCGGACGACCGCGACGGAGTCCGGCCCCAGGCGCAGTGTCGCCCCGTCGAGCGCGCACGTCCCGAAGGACGCCAGCGACTGCGGATCCGCCGCCCCCAGGGGCAGTTCGACGGTCCGGTCGCCCAGATTGACGGCGATCCGCAGGCCTCCCCGGTGCAGCAGCAGCCACCGGGCCGCCTCGTCGTACTCGACCCGGACGGCCCCGAGGTCCGGGTCGGTGAGCTCCGGCCGGGTGCGCCGCAGCCGGATCAACGTCCGGTACCAGGACAGCAGTTCGGCGTGCGGGGCGCGCCCCGGCTCGGTCCAGTCGAGGACGGAGCGCAGCACGGTGGCCGGTTCCTGGGGGTCCGGCACCGCGTCCGCCCGCCAGCCGTGCTCGGCGAACTCCCGCCGCCGGCCCTGCCGGACGGCCTCGGCGAGGTTCGGATCGGTGTGGTCGGTGAAGTACTGCCAGGGGGTGGCCGCACCCCACTCCTCGCCCATGAACAGCATGGGGGTGAACGGCGAGGCGAGGACCAGGGCCGCCCCGCAGGCCAGCCGGCCGGGGGAGAGGCCGGGGGAGAGCCGGTCGCCGAGCGCCCGGTTGCCGACCTGGTCGTGGGTCTGCAGGTAGCCGAGCAGCCGGTGGCCGTGGGCGGGCGGGAAGGGGCGGCCGTGGCCGCGGCCGCGGAACGACGACCAGCCGCCGTCGTGGAAGAAGCCGTGGGTGAGCGTCCTGGCCACGGCGGCCAGTGGTGCGCGGGCGAAGTCGCCGTAGTAGCCCTGGGATTCGCCGGTGAGGGCGGTGTGCAGGGCGTGGTGGAAGTCGTCGCTCCACTGGGCGGTCAGGCCCTGGCCGCCGGCCTCGCGCGGGGTCGTGGTGCGGGGGGAGTTGAGGTCGGACTCGGCGACCAGGAACAGCGGCCGGTTGGTGGCGATGGCCAACTTTTCGACCTCGAAAGAGAGTTCCTCCAGGAAGTGGACGGCCCGGTCGTCCGCGAGGGCGTGCACGGCGTCCAGGCGCAGGCCGTCGATCCGGTAGTCGCGGAGCCAGGCCAGCGCGCTGCCGATCAGATAGCGGCGCACCTCGTCCGAGCCGGGGGCGTCCAGGTTGACCGCCGAGCCCCACGGCGTGTGGTGGCGGTCGGTGAAGTACGGGCCGAAGGCGGGCAGGTGGTTGCCGGACGGGCCGAGGTGGTTGTGCACCACGTCGAGGACGACGCCGAGGCCCTTGCGGTGCGCGGCGTCCACGAAGCGCTTCAGCCCCTCCGGGCCCCCGTAGGGCTCGTGCACGGCCCAGAGCGAGACGCCGTCGTAGCCCCAGCCGTGCCGGCCGGGGAACGGGCAGACCGGCAGCAGCTCGACGAAGTCCACGCCCAGTTCGACCAGATGGTCGAGGTGTTCGGCGGCGGCGTCGAAGGTGCCGGCGGCCGTGAAGGTGCCGATGTGCAGCTCGTACAGGACGGCTCCGGGCAGCGGACGGCCGGGCCGGTCGGGCCGCGACCAGTGGAACGCCGCGTGGTCGACCGGCCGGCTGGGCCCGTCCGGTCCGTGCGGCTGCCGGGGGGAGCGCGGGTCGGGCAGCGGCCGGCCGCCGTCCAGCCGGAACGCGTAGTCCCCGGCCGGTGCCCGCCCGTGCCACCAGCCGGCCCGGTCGTCGTCCCGGGTCAGCGGGTGCCGTGTGCCGTCGACCTCCACCTCGACCCGTTCGGTGGCGGCCGGGGCCCACACCTCGTAGCTCTGGACCTCGTGCGTCGTCACGCCTCGCCCCTCCTGGTCAGCAGCGCCACCGGCTGGACCGCCAGCAGCTCCGCCACCGGTACCGGGCCCGCCGTGAACCGGCGCCCGGTCAGTTCCTCCGTCCACGCCCCGCCGGCCGGCAGGTCCAGCGCGGTGTCCTGCCAGCCGCCGGACCGGGCGAGCCCGTAGGGCAGCCGGGTGACCGCCGTGATCACGTCCGCCCCGCGCGCGAAGGCCAGCAGGTGGTCGGCGGCGCGGCCCCGGGCGGCCAGCGGCCGGTAGTCGCCCAGCGGCCGGTGCCGGCGCAGGTGCAGCGCCGTGGTGGTCAGGTGCAGCTTCTCCCGGGCGAGGTCGCCCGCCCGCGCGGTGGCCGAGTCGGTCAGCCGGGCGGCGAGCGCGCCGAGGTCCACCACGCCCCGGTTGTCCGGGTCGACCAGGGTGTACAGCGGCTCCTCGCTGCCCTGGTAGAGGTCCGGCACGCCGGGCACGGTCAGGTGCAGCAGGGCGGCGGAGAGGGTGTTGACCCGGGCGTGCGGTGCCAGTGACCGCACCATGCCCTCGATCCGGGGGAGCAGCCCCGGGTGGCCGTGGACGGACCGGGCGCGGTCGGCGAGGGCCTGCTCGAAGCGGGCGTCGGGGGACGTCCAGGAGGTCCGCGCCTTGGCCTCACGGGCGGCCTTGAGCAGGGCGGGGACGAGCCGTTCCGGGGTGATCGGCCAGGCCGCGACCAGGGTCTGCCAGAGCAGCCAGTCGCTGTTCGGGTCGCCCCCCGGGCCGGCGGCGGTGGACCAGGCGGCGGCCTCGGCGGCCCAGGCGTCCGGCTGTTCGGCCAGCACCGCGAGGCGGGCGCGGGCGTCGGCGCTGCGCTTGGTGTCGTGGGTGGAGAGCACGGTCATGGTGGCCGGCCAGTGCGCCTCGACGTAACGGCACCAGTCGTGGAAGGCGGCGGGCGGGAGCCCCGGCCGGGCCGGTTCGCCGCCGACCTCGTTCAGCGCGAGCAGCGCGTTCCACCGGTAGAAGGCGGTGTCCTCGACGCCCTTGGCGGCGACGGCGGCGGCGGTCTGCGCGAAGCGCTCGCAGAACTCGTCCTTCTCGGCGCCGCTCCCCAGCCGCCCGAGGGCGAGGTCGGCGACCAGCCGCGCGGTGGCCTCCTCGGCGGCCTCCTCGGCGGCGTCCCCGGTGGAGCCCCCGGCGTCCCCGGCGTCCCCGGTGGCGTCGGTGGCGTCGAGCGCGGCCCGGACCTGCCGCTCGGACGCCTCCGGGGCGGGCTCGCCGGGCCGCACGTACGGGCGGTACGCCGGGTAGCCGGTGAGCACCCGCCGCAGGGCGTCCCGCAGCTGCCAGGGCGCGTGGTCGGCGTGGGCGGGCTCGGCGGCGCCGATCCGCACGGCGAGCCGGACCAGGCGTTCGACCTCGGCGGCCAGCTCGCCGTGCGGGTCGGTCATGTCGGCCCGCCCCTGCCGGGCGGCCGCGACCGCCGGGTGCGGGTCGGCGCACGGCTCACCGGCCGGACCGGCCCCGTCGGCGCCGTTCCCGGCGACGGCGCGCTCGTAGGCACCGGCCAGCCGACCGGCCCCCGCGTGGTCGGTGAGCACGCCGTCGATGCGGCGCAGCGCGTCGTACCCGGTGGTGCCGGCGCACGGCCAGTCCCCGGGGAGGCGCTCCTCGCCGGTGAGGATCTTCTCCACCACCGTGTAGGCGCCGCCGGTGGCCCCGGCGAGCCGGCGCAGATAGCCGCGCGGGTCGGCCAGGCCGTCCGGGTGGTCGATCCGGAACCCGTCCAGCACGCCCTCGCGGTGCAGCCGCAGCAGCACGCCGTGGGTCGCCTCGAACACCTCGGGGACTTCGACCCGGACGGCGATCAGCTCGTTGACGGTGAAGAACCGTCGGTAGTTCAGCTCGGTGCGGGCCAGCCGCCACCAGGCGAGCCGGTACCACTGCCGGGCGAGCAGGTCCGCGAGCGGGAGGTCGGCGGTGCCGGGCCGCAGCGGGAGGGCGTGGTCGTGGTAGCGCAGCTCCTCGCCGTCGACGACGAGCTCGCCGAGGACGGCGCCGAGCCGGTCGCCGAGCAGGGGCAGCAGCACCCGGCCGCGTCCGGGCGCGTCCACCGGCCCCGGCTGGGCGGCCCAGTCGATGTCGAACCAGGGCGCGTACGGCGAGTCGGGGCCGTCCCGCAGGACGTGCCAGAGCGGCCGGTTGAGCCGTTCGGGGACGGGCACGGCCATGTGGTTGGGCACCACGTCGGCGATCAGCCGCAGATCGTGCCGGTGGGCCTCGGCGGCCAGCGCGCGCAGCGCCGGCTCGCCGCCGAGCTGGGCGCTGATCCGCCCGTGGTCGACGGTGTCGTAGCCGTGGGTGGAGCCGGGGGCGGCCTCCAGCAGCGGGGAGAGGTGCAGGTGCGAGACGCCGAGGGCGGCGAGGTAGGGCACGGCGGCGGTGGCGTCGCGCAGGGTGAAGCCGGGCTGCAGCTGGAGCCGGTAGCTGGCGGACGGTACTGCGGCCGGGCGGGGCTGCGCGGGCTCGGCGGCGTAGGTCATGTGTCCATGAGTACCCGTGCGAGCCCGCGGCCAAGACCCGTTGCTGATCCGAACAGGTGAACGCGCCGGGCGCGGCGCGGCTAGGCCGGCCGCTGGAGCACCATCAGCGAGCGGTCGGTGAGCCAGAGCGCGTCCCCGGCCTTGACCCGGGCGCCGGTGCCGGGGGCGGGCAGCCGCGGCTGGGCGGTGTCGACCACGACCTGCCACTCCTGCCCGTGATCGGCCGGGACGGTGAACTCCAGCTGCTCGAAGTGGGCGTTGAACATCAGCAGGAAGGAGTCGTCGACGATCCGCCCGCCGCGCCGGTCCGGCTCCGAGATGGCGTAGCCGTTGAGGAAGACGGTGAGCGACTTGGCGTAGCTGGCGCCCCAGTTGCGCTTGGTCATCTCCTCCCCGCTGGGGGTGAACCAGGCGATGTCGGTGAGGTCCTCGTAGTGCCCGGCGGCGGGCCGGCCGGAGACCGGGCGGCCGTGGAAGAAGCGGCGCCGCCGGAAGACGGGGTGGTCGCGGCGCAGCCAGATCATGCCCTGGGTGAACTCCAGCAGCCGGCCCTCCGGTCCGTCCCCCTCGGGCCAGTGCACCCAGGCGAGCTCGTTGTCCTGGCAGTAGGCGTTGTTGTTGCCCTGCTGGGTGCGGCCGAGCTCGTCGCCGTGCGAGAGCATCGGCACGCCCTGGGAGAGCAGCAGGGTGGCGATCAGGTTCCGTTGCTGGCGGGCGCGCAGCTCCTCGACGGCCGGGTCGGTGCTCGGCCCCTCGGTGCCGCAGTTCCAGGAGCGGTTGAAGGATTCGCCGTCCCGGTTGTCCTCGCCGTTGGCCGCGTTGTGCTTGTCGTTGTAGGAGACCAGGTCGCGCAGGGTGAAGCCGTCGTGGCAGGTGACGAAGTTGATCGAGGCGATCGGGCGGCGGCCGTCGTCCTGGTAGAGGTCGGAGGAGCCGGTGAGCCGGGAGCCGAACTCGGCGAGGGTGGCGTTCTCGCCGCGCCACAGGTCGCGGACGGTGTCCCGGTACATGCCGTTCCACTCCGTCCACAGCGGTGGGAAGTTGCCCACCTGGTAGCCGCCCTCGCCGAGGTCCCAGGGCTCGGCGATCAGCTTGGCCTGGGAGACCACCGGGTCCTGCTGGACCAGGTCGAAGAACGAGGAGAGCCGGTCCACCTCGTGGAACTGCCGGGCCAGGGTGGCGGCGAGGTCGAAGCGGAAGCCGTCGACGTGCATCTCGGTGACCCAGTAGCGCAGCGAGTCCATGATCAGCTGGAGCACGTGCGGGCTGCGCATCAGCAGGCTGTTGCCGGTGCCCGTGGTGTCCTCGTAGAACCGCTGGTCCTGGGCGAGTCGGTAGTAGGAGACGTTGTCCAGGCCGCGCAGCGAGAGCGTCGGGCCGAGGTGGTTGCCCTCGGCGGTGTGGTTGTAGACGACGTCCAGGATCACCTCGATGCCGGCCGCGTGCAGCGCCTTCACCATCGACTTGAACTCCTGCACCTGCTGGCCTCTGTCCCCGGTGGAGGAGTAGGAGGAGTGCGGGGCGAAGAAGCCGACGGTGTTGTAGCCCCAGTAGTTGGACAGGCCGAGGTCGCGCAGCCGGTGGTCGCGGACGAACTGGTGCACCGGCATCAGCTCGATCGCGGTGACGCCGAGCTTGGCCAGGTGCTCGATCACCGCGGGGTGCGCCAGGCCCGCGTAGGTGCCGCGGATCTCCTCGGGGATGCCGGGGTGGAGCTTGGTGAGACCCTTCACATGGGCCTCGTAGACCACGGTGCGGTGGTAGTCCGTGCGCGGCGGCCGGTCGGTGCCCCAGTCGAAGTACGGATTGACGACCACCGAGTGCATCGTGTGCGGGGCGGAGTCGAGGTCGTTGCGCCGCTCGGGGGCGCCGAAGTGGTAGCCGTAGACCGACTCGTCCCAGTCGATGTTCCCGCTCATCGCCTTGGCGTACGGGTCCAGCAGCAGTTTGGCGCTGTTGTGCCGCTGTCCGAGCCCGGGGTTGTACGGTCCGTGGACGCGGAAGCCGTACCGCCGGCCGGGCTGGACCCCGGGGAGGTAGGCGTGCCGGACGAAGGCGTCCGTCTCGCGCAGCTCGACGGCCGTCTCCGAGCCGTCCTCGTCGAGCAGGCAGAGCTCGATCCGGTCGGCGCTCTCGGAGAACACCGCGAAGTTGGTGCCGGCCCCGTCGAAGGTGGCACCGAGGGGGTAGGGCTTCCCTGGCCAGACCTGCATGAGTCCTCAACGTCCTTGGCTAGAAGGGAAACTGACAGGTAGTCCGACAATCGGCCCGGACCCCGACGCTCTCTTCCCGGCCGGGTGGCCGGGCATGTGCGGCGGTCGCGCACCGTGACGCACGGCACAGTCCGCATACTCCCCGACGCCGTCCCCGACTGCGGGGCCATTCGCCTTGTGTTCGCCCGAACGGGTGTCCGGCGGGTGCTCGCGGGGCCGTCGCGCCGCGCGGGGCGGCCGGGGTGCGCGCGCTCCCCTCGGCCAACCGGCTGCGGGCTCCTCGCGGCGGGCAGTACCCTTGATCGTCCGGCCGCTCCGGCGTCGTGGCGATCCATCAGGGGGCGCGGCGGCGACGGTCGCGGCAGGGCCGGCGGGCTCCGGTCGGCGACTCGGCCGGCCGAGGACGCGACCGCGGCCCGACGGAAGTCCGACCGAAGACCCGACCGACCGAAGACCCGACCGACGATCCGGCAGACACACCGGCTCCGGCAGCAACCAGGTGAGGTGGCGCATGGTGTACCCCGCCGGCGGCCGTGGCGGTGGGCCCGGCGCCCCCGACCGGGGCGGCGCCCGCAGCGAGGCTCCGACGGTCGTCATGCGCCCCGCCCTGACCGGCCGGGCCGTGGTGCCCGCCCAGGGCGGACCGGTCGAGATACCCGCCCTCGCGTGGTCCGGTGCCGAGTGGGAGGACGCCTACCAGCGGGTCCGGCTGACCGGGCGGGCGTACGTCTGGCTCAACCTGGTCGAGCAGCGGCTGCGCTCCCTCGTCGACGAGGTGCTCTACCCCATCTACGCGCCCGCCCACGGCGAGGACTGGGTCACCGCCGCGGCCGGCCCGGCCGGCGAGGAATGGGCCCACCGGGCCGGCGCCGTCCGCGAGGTCAGCCGCCGCAAGGGCTACCTGCTCGACCCGGCCGACGACGACCCGCTCGTCTTCCTCACGCTGCCCCAGCTGCGCGAGCTGATGGTCCAGCACTGGCCGTGCTTCGAGCCCTACCTGGCCGACCGCCGGGAGATCGAGCTGGCGCTGGACGAGCTGGAGGTCGCCCGGCACGTCGTCTCCCGCAACCGCGTGCTGACCCAGACCGTGCTGGCCCAGACCGAGCGCGCCGCCGCCCGGCTGCTCGCCGTGCTGGACGGCGGCACCGGCGGGGTCCCCGCCGACGTCGTCGAATCCCTGGTGGCCGGCCGGTACGCCGACGTGGTCGCGGTGCACGCCGACCGGGTCCGGCTCCAGCGCGACCTGCCGGTGGAGGACCTGCTGGACGGCGCCCGGCGGCTGGACGCGCTCGGCATCGGGCTCGGCATGCTCTGCCAGAACTACACCGGCAAGCGCCTGGTCCGGCTCGCCACCGACGGCTGCCGGGTCCGGCTGCTCTTCCTCAACCCGGCGAGCAGCGCCGTCCGCCGCCGGGAGCGTGAACTGGGCCTGGGGCGCGGCGAACTGGCCCGTTCGATCGAGATGAACATCATGCACGTGCGCCGGGTCCGGGCCCGGCTGCGCGACCAGGGCGGGTTCGAGATCCGGGTCTTCGACGAGACCCCGCGCTTCACCGCCTACCTGGTCGAGGGGCCGCGCCCGTCCGGCCAGACCGGCGGCCCCCGCCGGCAGACCCGGGACCTCGGCGTCGTCCAGCCCTACCTGCGCCGGGCCCGGGGCATGGAATCGCCCGCGCTGGTGCTGCGCGGCGGCGCCGGCCAGCAGCCGGGCGGCACCGACGCCGGGTTGCTGGAGGTCTACCGCGAGGAGTTCGAGGGCATCTGGGGGGACTCCCGCCCGGTCTCCTGAGCCGCCCGGTCTCCTGAGCCCCCGGCCGGGGCTGCCCGGGAGACCGGTGGTCAGGGGCCGGACCGCCCGGAAACCCGCTGGCCCGGCCGGGCGGGCCGCTGGAACACTGCCCGGGTGAACACCCCTGACTGGACCTTGCGCGCGGCCGAGGCCGACGATGTCGAACCCGTGGCCGAGCTGCGTGCCGTGGTGCTGCGCCCCGACCTGGAGCGACTCGGCCGCTACGACGAACACCGCGTCCGGCAGCGGCTGCGTGACTCGTTCTCCACCCGCTGGACGTCGATCGTCCTGGCCGAGGGTGCCTTCGCCGGCTGCGTCACCGTCCGCCCCGCGGCGTCGGGCGGCCGGCTGCTGGAGCACTTCTACCTCGCCCCGCGGCACCAGGGCCGGGGCCTCGGCTCCGCCGTCCTGCGCGCCGTCCTCGCCGAGGCCGACGCCGCCGGTGAGACCGTCCGGCTCGACGTGCTCCAGGGCAGCCCCGCCCGCCGCCTCTACGAGCGGCACGGCTTCACCCTGGAGTCCGAGGACCCGATCGACGCCCGGCTGCTCCGCCGGCCGGTCGCCCCGCCCGCCGCCGTCCGGCGGTAGGACCACGCCCCGCTGTGGAGCATCGGCGGGCCGCGGGACCGTGAGGTGGTGACGGCGGCCTGCGAGGCGCTGGTCGCCGGGCTCGACTCCCCGGCCCCGCGCACCCTCGCCGCCCGCGTCCACGGCGAGGCGGACGCCTTCGCGGCCGACCTGTCGCCCCCCGCGCCGGCCGGGTCCGGCCTGTTCTCCACCCGCTCGGCGGCCGTTCCGGCGAGCGGGCGGGCCCGGCTGCCGACGGGCGGGCCGGCGCCGCGGGAGCCGGCCCACGTGGTCCACCGACGCCAGGGGCACGAGTTCGCGCCGGCCGAAGCGCTCGCCCCGGCGCTCGCCCTCCTCGACGCCGAGGTGGGGGCCGAGGCCCGTCGGCCGGCCGCGCACGCCGCGGGCGCCGCCGACGGGCGGGCCGGAAAGGCCGGGCAGGCCAACGAGGTCGGGCCGCCCGCTCCGTAGGCCGGACGGATGGTGACCGACGGGTATTCGGCCGATGGGCGGTCAGTCGGGGGCGCGCGGGCAGGCGCGGGGCGCGGGGGGCTTGCTAGCGTCGCTTTCATGATCAGCTGCCCGGTCCCGGGTCGCTGACGGATCTCCGCCCCGCCGAAGCCCTCGTTCGAGCCCGCGCCGCAGCAGCCGCAGCTCGCTCCGGCCCGCCCGCGAGAGCCCCGGCTCCGGCCCGCCCGCCCCCCGCCCGACGATCTGGAAGGCCCGCCGTTGACCAGTCAGTACACGACCGGCCCGGACGCCGCCGCCGACGCGCCCGCCACCGCCTCGCGTCGAAGCTTCGTGCGCACCGCCCTCGGCGCCGGCACCGCCGGGGCACTCGCCCTGGGTGCCCCCTCACCCGCCCGGGCCGCCCCGCCGGCCGCCCCGCGCTCGGCCGCCGGCCGGATCCCGTTCCACGGCGTCCACCAGGCCGGCATCACCAACCCGCCGCCCGGCTACGGCACCTTCGCCGCCCTCACCGTCCAGGCCCCCGACCGCAAGGCGCTGGAGACGCTGCTGCGCACCCTCACCGACCGGATCCGCTTCCTCACCGCCGGCGGCACCCCGCCCGACCTCGGCCCCGCCGCGGCCCCGGCCGACAGCGGCACCCTCGGGCCCACCCTGCCCACCGACGACCTCACCGTCACCGTCGCCGTCGGCGCCTCCCTCTTCGACGGCCGCTACGGCCTCACCGCCGCCCGGCCCAGGAACCTGACGCCCATGCGCGCCTTCCCCCAGGACGCGCTGCGCCCCGCCGAGTGCCACGGCGACCTCTCCCTGCAGATCTGCGCCGAGAGCCGCGACACCGTCCAGCACGCCCTGCGCGACCTGCTGCGCAGCGCGAAGGGCGGCCTGCGCCCGCGCTGGCAGCTCGACGGCTTCCAGAACCGCTCGCGGCCGACCGGGGCCGCCCGCAACCCGCTCGGCTTCAAGGACGGCATCGAGAACCCCGACACCGGGTCCGCCCGCGAGATGGACGAGCTGGTCTGGGTCGGCGAGGCCGGTGGCGAACCGCGCTGGGCCGCCGGCGGCTGCTACCAGGTGATCCGTGCCATCCGCACCCTGGTCGGCCCCTGGGACGAGGTCGCGCTCCAGCGACAGGAGCGGATCATCGGCCGGCGCAAGGCCGACGGCGCCCCGCTCGGCCGCACCGGCGAGACCGACACCCCCGACTTCGGGCACGACCCGGACGGTGCCGTGATCGCCCTGGACGCGCACATCCGGCTGGCCAACCCGAGGACCGCCGCCACCCGCGCCGAGCGCATCCTGCGCCGTGCCTTCACCTACGACCGCGGCCTCGACGACCAGGGCGAACCCGAGCTCGGCCTGGCCTTCTGCTGCTACCAGCAGGACGTCGTCCGCCAGTTCGAGGCCGTCCAGACCCGCCTCGCCGACGAGCCGCTGGCCCGCTTCCTGCGCCCCACCGGAGGCGGCTACTTCTACGTCCTCCCCGGTGTCCAGGACGCCGCCGACTGGTTGGGGCGGAGCCTGCTCGCGGCGGGCTGAGCCCGCCGCCCGTCCGCCCCACCGGCCGCGTTGTCGGTGGGGCGGGCGATGATAGGGGCTGTTTCGACCAGCAGGACGGAAGGACACACCCCTATGAGCTGGTGGCAGCAGCCACTGGTCGGCTTCGACCTGGAGACCACGGGCACCGACCCGGCCGTGGACCGCATCGTCACGGCCGCCCTCGTGGACACCGTCGGAGCCCGCCGGCTGAGCGCCACCGGCTGGCTGCTCGACCCGGGCGTCCCGATCCCCGCCGAGGCCGCCGCGATCCACGGCATCGGCGACGACCTCGCCCGCAGCAAGGGCCGGCCGGCCAAGGAGGCGGTGGAGGAGATAGCCGGCGCCCTGTGCGAGCGGCTCGCCGCCGGCCGCCCGGTGGTCGCCTTCAACGCCCCGTTCGACCTGTCGCTGCTCGACGCCGAGCTGCGTCGCCACGGCCTGGCCCCGCTGGCCGAGCGGCTGGGCGGGCCGGTCGCGCCGGTCCTCGACGCCCTGGTCATCGACCGGGCGGTCGACAAGTACCGGAAGGGCTCGCGCACCCTCCAGCGGGTCTGCGAGGTGTACGGGGTCGAGCTGACCGACGCCCACGAGGCCGGCAGCGACGCCCTCGCCGCCGTCCGGGTCGCCGTCGCCCTCGCCGAGCGCTACCCCGCCGAGGTCGGGGAGGTCCCGCTCGCCGACCTGCACGCCCGCCAGATCGGCTGGCACCGCGACTGGGCGGAGAGCCTGGAGGCCTGGCTGCGCCGCGCCAAGGACCCGCAGGCCGTCATCGACCCGCGCTGGCCGCTGCGCTGAGCGTCCGGGCCCGCGGAGGCCCGGCGGTGCGCGACGTCCTCGGCGGCCGAGGCCACCTCGGTGACGGCCGCCCCGGTGGACGCCGTCACCGCGGCCGCGCGTGACCGGCGCCGCCGTCGTGCGCCCGCGGGCGCACCGGTCACGGGCGCTCGGTGCGCCCGCGGCTACCCGGGACACCTCGACCTCGACCGGCCGGGCGCTGCCGAGCCGGCCTTCGTCGAGGGGGAGCAACCGGCCGCCGGCCCCGACGCGGCGGCCGGTTCGCCGCCCGGACCTGGTCGGAGCTCGGCGGCCCCGTCCGCGCCGCGCCACCGGTCGACGCCGTCCGACCGGGGCCGGTTCGCCGCCGGGTGTCGCCGCCCGGACCGCGCGTGCCGGATCCCGGCCGCCCGTCCGGCTGACGGCGTGTGCGCACGACGCGTTCGCACGGCACGTCCGCGCGGGCGCCGGCCGGCGCAGGTGAGCGGGGGCTCAGCGGGCGGGGAAGTCGAAGCGGTAGCCTTGGGCGACCAGCCAGGGGAGCAGTTGCTTCAGCGCGGCGACGGTCTGGCCGCGGTCGCCGCCGCCGTCGTGCAGCAGGATCACACCACCGGGCCTGAGCTGGCTCTGCACGGTCGAGACGATCGAGGCCACCCCCGGCCGGGACCAGTCGCGCGGGTCGACCGACCAGCCGAGCGGGCGCAGACCGTGATCGGCGGCGACGCGCTGGTTGTCGGCGGTGAACCCGCCGCCGGGGGCGCGGAACCAGGGGACCTCGGTGCCCGGACCGCCGGCCTGGACGATCATGTCCTTGGCGGCGGAGATCTCGTACACCGCCTTCTCGTGCGTGAGGGAGGCGAAGGGCTGCGGGTGGTTCACGCTGTGGTCGCAGAGCCGGTGGCCGGCGGCCCGGATCCGCTTGACCACGGCGGGGTCGGCGGCCGCCTGGCGGCCGATCTGGCAGAACGTCGCCTTGGCGCCGTACCGGGCCAGCAGGTCGAGGATCTCGCCGGTGGCGCGGCCCGGTCCGTCGTCGAAGGTGAGTGCCACCGTCCGACCGCCCGAGGCGGTGGAGCGGACGACGGCGGTGGACACGCCGCTCACGGGCGGGGCGGGTGTCGTGGTGGCCGCCGCCGGTGCCGGGGTCGGCGTGGTGGCCGGCGGCGGAGGCTTGGGCGTGCCGGACCGCGGGGCGGCGGGCGACGGCGTGCCGGACCGCGGGGCGGCGGGCTTCGACGCCGGGCCCGGGGCGCTCGGCCGGGCGGAGACGGGAGCCCCGCTCGACGGCGCCCCGGCCGACGACGTGGACGACGTGGGCGGTGCGGTGACCGACACGGTGGTGCTCGGCTCCGGCCGGAGCGCGCCGTTGGCGGTGCCGCAGCCGGCCAGGGCCAGCGAGGCGGCCACCACCACGCAGCCGGCGACCAGTCGTCGGCGGCGCCGGGGGCGGGACGGGGGACGCGGCGAAGTGGTGTGCTCCGGCATGACGGCGGCTCCTGAGGTACTGGGCGGGTACCGATCCTCGGTCAGGGCGACTGTCCGACAAGACGCCGATCGGACCGCTCCCGGTTGCGTACCGGGGCACGGGTCACGAGGTCCGTGCCCCGGGGCCCCGGGGCACGGATCGGGCGGGCCCGCGAGCCGCCCGAGGCAGGCTCAGAACGGGTACCAGCGGACCTCGGTGGCGCCCTCGCGCAGCGAGTCGACCCGCCGGCGGAACTCCGCCAGCGCGGCAGGGTTGCCCGGCGCCTGCTGCGCCACCCAGGAGGCGCTCGCCGTCTCGCGGGCCCCGCGCAGCACCGCGAAGCCGGACCACTCCCGGACGTCCCAGCCGTACGCCTCGGTGAACTCCTGGTAGTCCTCGGCCGGGACGCCGTACCGGTCGTGGCTGAGCGCGAGCACCACCAGGTCGTGCTCGCGCAGGTCGTGCGAGGCGTACTCCAGGTCGAGCAGTACCGGCCCGTCCGGCCCGACATGGACGTTGCGCGGCAGCGCGTCGCCGTGGATGAAGCCGGGTGGCAGGTGCGCGGGCAGGTCGGGCAGCGCGTCGGCGAAGGCGTCGCGGCGCTCCCGGAGGAAGGCGACGTCGGCCGGGTCGACATGGCCCTCGGCCGAGGCCAGCCAGCGTTCGACGGGCGCCAGCAGGTCGCGCCGGGCGAGCTCGAAGGGCGGCGGCGGCAGCCGGTGCAGGGCACGCAGCAGCGGGGCGAGGTCCGCCGGCCGGGCGGGCCGCTCGGCCGGCGCGAGCCGGTGCCAGAAGGTGACGGGGTGTCCGTCGACGACCTGCGGTCCGGGCGGGGCGGCGGCGTAGGGGCGGACCACCGGGATGCCCCGGTCGGCCAGCCAGCGGGCGACGGCGAGCTCCCGTCCGGCCCGGTCGGACAGCTCGGGACCGCGGCCGACCTTGGCCACCACGGCGGGGTCGCCGAGGTCGAAGACGGCGTTCTCGCCCAGGGCGAGCAGCCGGGCGTCGCCGGGCTCGGGCAGGCCGGCGCCGGCGCAGGCCCGGGCCAGCAGCGGCCGGGCACGGCCCTCGTCGAAGGGGATCATGGGGGCTGCTCCGTTCCGCGGGGACGCCAGGACGGTGATCATCATGACGCACGCGGGCCGGGCCCCGTGTGACGCGGGGCCCGGCCGGGGTCGGTGACGGGTGGGAGACGGCTGCGGGACGGGCCGGTGGACGGTCGGGGCGGGCGGGGTGTCAGACCCCGATCCGGCGGTGCCGGGCCTGCTCGGAGCCGGTCGGGCCGCTGTCCGGTGCGGTCGGGCCGCTGTCCGGTGCGGTCGGGTCGGCGCCCCGCACCGCCGGGCCGGGGCCCGTCGGCGGGACGCTCCCGCCGTGCGAGAGGTCGGGCAGCCACCGCAGCCGGCGGGGGAGGTACCAGTTGCGCTCGTCCAGCAGGGTCATCACCGCGGGCAGCAGCACCGCGCGGATCAGCGTCGCGTCGATCAGTACGGCGACCGCGAGGCCGACGCCCATCTGCTTCATGGCCTGCATGGAGAGGGTGCCGAAGACCGCGAACACCGCGACCATGATCGCTGCCGCGCTGGTGACCACCCCGGCGGTGGAGCGGATCCCGTGCGCGACGGCGGCCCGGGTCGACAGGCCCTGGTCGTGTCCTTCCTTGATCCGGGAGACCACGAAGACGTGGTAGTCCATCGAGAGGCCGAAGAGGATCACGAAGAGGAACAGCGGCACCCAGGACTCGACCGCGCCGACCCCGGCGGTGCCCAGCAGCGAGGCGCCCACGCCGTGCTGGAAGACCAGTGTCAGCACCCCGTACGCGGCGCCGACCGAGAGCAGGTTGAGCAGCACGGCCGTGGCGGCGACGGCCAGGGAGCGGAAGGTGGTCAGCATCAGCAGGAAGGCGAAGACCACCACGAAGCCGAGGACCAGCGGCATCGAGCCGGTCATCTTCGCGTTGAAGTCGTGCGAGCCGGCGGTCCGTCCGGTGACCGGCGCCTCGGTGCCGGGCACCCGGAGCACGGTGGCGGGCACCAACTCCTCGCGCAGGCTCTTCAGCGCGGCGACGCTGGTGGCGTCGTTGCCGCTGCCGTTGAGCGGGATGTCGACGGTGGCGACGTTCTGCTCGGGATGCACGGTGACGTTCACCGGCCCGTGCGTCCGCCCGCCGGCCAGCGCCCTGGCGCGGAGGTCGGCGATCGCGGCGGTCATCGCCGGGGAGTCGATGTCGGCGGCCTTGATCACCACCGAGGCCGGCGCGGGGCTGCCGGGGAACGCCGCCTCGATCTTGTCCGAGACGGCGACCAGCGCGTTGCCCGCGGGCAGTTGCTGGCGGAAGGTGAGGTTGGCGGTGCGCATGGTCAGCAGCGGCGCGGCCAGGCCGAGCAGCACGGCGCAGGCGAGCAGGGCGGCGGCCAGCGGGCGGCGCAGCACCGGGGTGAGGACGGCGTTCCAGAACCGGCCGCCGGTGGTGGCGGTGGAGCGGCGACGCGGCCGGCCGAGCAGCGGGAGGCGGCCCCTCTCGACGCGGTCGCCCAGCATCGACAGCAGGGCGGGCAGCACGGTGAGCGAACCGAGCACGGCGGTGATCACGACCAGGATGGTGGCGTAGGCCATGGCCCGGAACTCGGCGATACCGGTGAGGAACATGCCGGCCATGGCGACCACCACGGTGACACCGGAGACCAGGACCGCCCGGCCGCTGGTGGCGGCGGCGATCTTCAGCGCGGTCGCCGAGTCCCGCCCGGCGGCCCGCTCCTCCCGCTCGCGGCGCAGGTAGAAGAGGCAGTAGTCGACGCCGACGGCCAGGCCGACCAGCAGCATCACCGAGCCGGCGCTGTCGGTGGTGTGCAGCACGCCGCTGCTGAGCGCGACCAGTCCGCCGGCCGCGACGAAGGCGGTGACGGCGAGGACGACCGGCAGGAGGGCGGCGACCAGCGCGCCGAAGGCGATCAGCAGGATGCCCAGCGCGAGCGGGACGGCCGTCCACTCGGCGCGGGTGAAGTCGCTGGAGAACTGCTCGTCGATCCACTTGCCGGAGCTGGCGTCGCCGAGCTCGGCCACGGTGAGGTCCGGGTGGTGCTCCTGGACGGCGGCGACGGCGTCCAGGACGGCTGTGACGTTCGCCACCGCCTCCTTCCGCTCGCCCTTGACGTCGAGTTGGACCAGGACGGAGTGCCGGTCCGCCGAGACCGCACCGGTGTCGTACGGGGAGCGGACGTCGGTGGCCCGGCCGGTGCCGTTCACCCCGGCGACCACCTGCTCGACGGCGGCGCGGAAGGTCGGTGCGTCGGCGGTCAGGGTGGCACTCTGGACCAGGACGGTCTCGCTCGCGGGGGCGGTGAGCCCGGCTTCGTCGAGGATCCGCGCGGCGCGGGAGACCTGGCCGGGCATCGCCTCGGAGTCGGCGACCTCCGTGCTGCCGTGCAGTCCGCCGAGGAAGGCGGAGAGGATGACGAACAGCAGCCAGCCGAAGAGGGCCGTCTTTCTGTGCCGGGCGCTCCAGGCGCCCATCGCGGCAGCCATGCCGAGCTTGGTCTTCACGGATTCCCCCTGGGAGAGCGGCGGTCGTCGCCGGGTGCGCGCGGGGCCGGGAGCCGGCCGCCGGGATCGGGCGCCGGCTGCGGGTCCGGCGTCGCGATCGACAGTAGGGAAGCGGCTGTTGAGCGGGTATCCGGGTGGCGGGGGAGTTCCCCGGGGGGTCTGCCACGGGCCCGGGGTGGGGTTATCCCTACCGGGGAACCCTGACTTCTCCTCCCTCGGGGTGGGTGCGAACTCCACCCTGAGGGGGAGCTGTCTCCACCCGGAGCACGAGGTGAGCGGGCCGTCCGCCGGGTGAAGATGGTGCGGGGCCGCTGTTCGGCGTCTCCGAGGGGGTTGGCTTACGGGGGCAACTTGCCGGGCGGCAAGCAAGTTCTCGTAGGATGATGTCCTCATCTCACTTACCTGCCGACCGGCTAGGGGCGGGCCTCGTCGCCATGCCCTGCCGGTCCTCCGTCGCCCGACGTCCCGTCCCCCGAGGGCTGCGGTGAACCATGCCCAGGAGGCATCACGAGCATGTTCCACCGACTTGGACACTTCGTCGTCCGCCGCGCCTGGTGGGTGATCGCGGCATGGGTTGTCGCGATGATCGCGATCGTGGCCGGCGCGCCGAAGATCACCGCCCAGACCGACGAGGCCTCGTTCCTCCCCAAGCACTACGAGTCCATCCAGGCCTCGGTGCTCCAGGAGAAGGCCTTCCCGGCCAGCTTCACGCCCTCCGCGCTGGCGCTCTTCGAGCGCAACGATGGCGGCGCGATGACCGATGCCGACAAGGCCGCCATGGCCAAGATCGTCCAGGGTCTCACGGACAAGAAGATCGCGGACGTCGAGAAGATCATCCCGGTCAGCGAGCAGACGACCTCCAAGGACGCCAAGTACGCGCTCGCGCCGATCGCCATCGACAAGGCGAAGCAGCAGTCCGAGGACTTCGGCGAGGCCGCCAAGCACCTCCGCGAGGAGGGCAAGTCGCTCGCCTCGGGGACCGACCTGAAGTTCCAGCTCGGCGGCGCCGCCGCCCAGGCGCTGGACCAGAAGGAGTCCTCCGGCTCCGCCGACGCCCTCATCGCGCTGTCCACGGTCCTCCTGGTCGCGATCATCGTCGGAATCATCTTCCGCAGCATCCTGGCCGGCATCCTGCCGGTCCTGATCTCACTGGTGGTCGCCATGCCGACCGCCAACGGCGTGATCGCCTACGCGACCAAGGCGTTCAACCTGGAGAGCACCCCGGTGCTCTCGGCGATCCTGATCGTCGTCGTGCTCGGGGTCGGCACCGACTACTTCCTCTTCCTGGCCTTCCGCTACCGCGAGCGGCTGCGGGCCGGTGACGACCGCAAGGAGGCCGTGGCCAACGCCGTCGGCCGGGTCGGCGAGGCGATCGCCTCGGCGGCCGGCGCGGTCACCGTCGCCTTCGCGGTGCTGGTGCTCTCCAGCCTCGGCATGTTCAAGGCCCTCGGCCCCGCCCTGGCCATCGCGGTCGTCGTCACCGCGGTCGCCTCGCTCACGCTGGCTCCCGCCGTGCTCGCCGTCATTCCGGCCCGCGGCGTCTTCTGGCCGGGCAAGAAGTGGATGAACGAGCCGAGCAACGCGCGGTTCGCCGCGCTCGGCCGGATGGTGGAGAAGCGCCCCGCCCTGGTGGCCCTGGCCTCCGGCGGCGTGCTCGTGGCGCTGTCGGCCGGCGCCCTCGGCTACAACGGCACCTTCGACCTCGCGGGCAGCTCCATGCCCAAGGACAAGGAGTCGATGGTCGTCCAGGACAAGCTGATGAACGGCTTCTCGGCCGGCGCCGCCGACCCGAGCCACGTCTACCTGACCAGCACCGCCGGCGCCAAGCTCGACCCGGCCGCGTTCGAGAGCTACGCGGCCAAGCTCAGCACGGTGTCCGGGGTGTCCCCGGTCGCGGCGAAGCCGCAGCTCAGTGAGGACGGCACGACGGCCGACTTCACCGTCCTGCTCAAGAACGAGCCGTCCAGCAACGCCGCGATAGCCTCGCTCACCGACCTGCGGGACATCGCGCACAGCCAGGCGCCGGCCGGCACGGAGGCGAAGGTCGGCGGTCTGACCGCCGTCTACAAGGACATCAACCTCGCGATGACCCACGACTACAAGTTGGTCTTCCCGATCGCGGGTCTGCTGATCCTGCTCATCCTCGGCCTGCAGCTGCGCAGTGTGGTCGCCCCGTGGTACCTGATGGTCTCGGTCGGCCTGGGCTTCACGGCCACCCTCGGGTCCGCCACGCTGCTCTTCCAGAAGCTCGGCAGCGAGTCCGGCCTGATGTTCATGCTGCCGATCCTCATCTACCTCTTCGTGGTGGCGATCGGTACGGACTACAACATCCTGATCATCGCCCGTCTGCGGGAGGAGGCCCGCGCGGGCCGCAACCCGCGTGAGGCGGCCCGTGAGGCGCTGCGCCACGGCGGTCCGACGGTCGCGGCGGCCGGGTTCATCCTGGCGGCCTCCTTCGCGACCTTCATGCTCGCGGGCAACGTCTTCATGCTGGAGTTCGGCTTCGCGATGGCCTTCGGCATCGCCCTGGCGGCCTTCGTGATGGCGCTCTTCTTCACCCCGGCGCTCACCGCGCTGATCGGCCGCGCCGCCTGGTGGCCCGGCCACGGCGCGGACGACGAGCACCACTCCGGCCCGACCCCGGTGGCCGGTGGCCACGGTGTGCCGGAGCCGGCCGGACGGTACTGACCGCACCCGGTGCACGGCAGGCAGGCGGCGTTCGCTTCGGCGGGCGCCGCTTGCCCGTTCCCGTGCGGCGGCAAACGTGACGTGTCAGGCAAAAAGTCCCCGGTCAATCGGGGTGTCGCCGTGCTACAGTCGACTCAGTTGCAGTTTTGGTTCCCATGAACGTTTGTGTGCGCCTGCTGGTTCAACCCAACAGGCGCATTTGTTTTGTCCGGTGTTTCAGTCTCCGGATGGGGATCGCGGCTACTTGGGGTCCACGAAGTGTGGGCTCTGATGCCCCAGTTTTTTGAGGAGACGGTTATGGCTACCGGCACCGTGAAGTGGTTCAACAGCGAAAAGGGCTTCGGCTTCATCGAGCAGGATGGTGGCGGCGCTGACGTGTTCGCCCACTACTCGAACATCGCCGCTCAGGGCTTCCGTGAGCTCGTCGAGGGCCAGAAGGTCGAGTTCGACGTCACGCAGGGCCAGAAGGGCCCGCAGGCCGAGAACATCCGCGTCATCTGAGTCCAGCTTCCGAGCTGACTCGCGATCTCGCGTAGCGAGGGCCCGTACCGCACGGTGCGGGCCCTCGTGCATGCCGCCGAACGGCCGGGGCGGCGAACTTCCTTTCCGACGGCCGACCAGCCCGACCGGGCTGTGCCTCCCATCGGATGGAGAATCCGTGACCACCCCTGCCCGCTCGCCCCGTGACGGCGACCGCACCAACGACCGCGGCGGCGACCGCTCGCGCAAGCCCCGCACCGGCGGCGGCGCCCGTAACGGCGGCGCCCCCCGCGCCTCCCGTGGCGGCGCCCCCCGCAACAGCGCCCCGCGTGCCGTCCAGGCGCCCGCCGACTTCACCGTCGTCCAGGGCACCCCGCCCAGGCCCCCGGCGGCGACCTTCGCCGAGCTGGAGCTGCCCAAGGGCATCCTCAGCGCGCTGACCCGCGAGGGCGTCACCGAGCCGTTCCCGATCCAGGGCGCCACCCTGCCGGACTCGATCGCGGGCCGTGACGTGCTCGGCCGCGGCCGCACCGGCTCCGGCAAGACGCTCGCCTTCGGCCTGCCGCTGCTGGCCCGTACGGCCGGCAAGCGCGCCGACTCCCGGCACCCGCTGGCCCTCGTCCTGGTGCCCACCCGTGAGCTGGCCCAGCAGGTCACCGACGCGCTCACCCCCTACGCCACCGCCGTGAACCTGCGGATCGCCACCGTCGTCGGCGGTATGTCGATCACCCGGCAGGCCAACGCCGTGCGCCGTGGCGCCGAGGTCCTGGTCGCCACCCCGGGCCGGCTGGACGACCTGATCAACCGCGGTGACGTCCGGCTGTCCGACGTGGCCATCACGGTGCTCGACGAGGCCGACCAGATGGCCGACATGGGCTTCCTGCCGCAGGTCACCAAGCTGCTGGAGCAGGTCGCCGAGGGCGGGCAGCGGATGCTGTTCTCCGCCACGCTGGACCGCAACGTGGACCGGCTGGTCAAGCGCTTCCTGACCGACCCGGTGACCCACTCGGTCGACCCGTCGGCCGGCGCGGTGACCACCATGGACCACCACGTGCTCCAGCTGGAGGCGGCCGACAAGGCCTCCGCCACCGCGCACATCGCCTCCCGCGACGGGCGCGTGATCATGTTCGTGCACACCAAGCACGGCGCCGACCGCCTGGCCAAGCAGCTGCTGGCCAACGGCGTGAAGGCGGCGGCCCTGCACGGCGGCAAGTCCCAGCCCCAGCGCAACCGGGTGCTCGACCAGTTCCGCGACGGTCTGGTGACCGCGCTGATCGCCACCAACGTCGCCGCCCGCGGTATCCACATCGAGGGCCTCGACCTGGTCGTCAACGTGGACCCGCCGATCGACCACAAGGACTACCTGCACCGCGGCGGCCGCACCGCCCGCGCCGGTGAGTCCGGCACGGTCGTCACCCTGGTCCTGCCCGACCAGCGGCGCGAGGTCAGCCGGCTGATGACGGTCGCCGGCATCCGCCCGACCACGACGAAGATCCGCCCGGGCGACGCCGAGCTCACCCGGATCACCGGCGCCCGCACGCCCAGTGGCGTCCCGGTGGCCGTGGTCGTCCCGGCCCCGGCCGCCGCCCCGGCCGCCGAGGCCAAGGCGGGCGCGCCCCGCCGCCGTCCGGGCAAGCGCTCCGGCCTGCCCACCGACGTCGACATGAACGGCAACCCGCGCCGTCCCCGCCCGAAGCAGCGCATGGGCGCGGCCGGCGGCGGCGGCCAGGGCGGCGATGGCGGCGGGCGCCGCCAGGCGGCCGGCTTCATCGGCCGCTCCTCCGGCCGCCCGCAGCCCGGCTCCGGCTCCAAGAGCGGTGGCAACTACGGCACCGGTCGCCAGCGCCGCAAGGCCGACTGACCGACCTCGTCGAACGAACGGCCCGGCTCCCCCGCGCGAGGGGGAGCCGGGCCGTTCGCACGGGCGGGCGGGAATCCGACGGGGGCGTCCTCGCGGCGGCGGGTCGCTCCCGTCCCGGCGGTCCCGTCGGGGAGCCGAGCGCCGGTCATCCCGTGGAGGTGGAGCGAGTCCGCCGCCGCGGGCCCGGGACGCGGCCCAGGGGCGGAGAACGGCTGCCCGCCCGACGGCGCGGGTGTTGGCTTCCTTCCCGTGGTGGATCGCCAGGACGGGACCGGGGCGGCCTACGACGGGGTCGTCGAGCTGTACGCGTCGATGTTCGCCGGTCGGTTGGAGACGCGGCCGTCCTCCCGGAACATGATCGGCACTTCGCCGAGCTGGTGCGCGGGACGGGGAACCGGCGGGTGGCCGATGTCGGGTGCGGGCCGGGACATCTGACGGCCATCCCGCACGACCTGGGGCTGGACTCCTTCGGGCTCGACCTCTCCCCGGCCATGGTCGACCATGGCCGGCGGGCCCGTCCGGCGCTGCGGTTCGACGTGGCGAGGACGGAGGACCTCCCCGTCGAGGACGGGGCGCTCGGCGGAGTGCCGGCCCACTACTCGATGATCCACACCCCGCCCGGGGAACTGCCCGCGCTGCTCGCCGAGCAGGCGCGCGTCCTGGCGCCGGGGGGCCTGCTCCTGGTCTCGTTCTTCGCGACCGACGGGCCCGAGCCGCTCCGCTTCGCCATCGGGTGGCGCCCGCCCACAGCCGGCCGGCGGACCGGTTCGTCGAGCTGCCGGCCGGGGCCGGCCTCGTCACGTTCGCCCGGCTGCTGCACGACCCGGCCTCCGAACGGGGCTTCCTCGATGCCCATGTGCCGGCCCGCCGCCGCTGAAGCACGGCGTTCCCGCCGGCGAGCACGGCCTGATGCGGCGTCGGTTCGCCGCGGGGGCGGCGAGACGGTGACGGTAGGCGTTCTCCGGCGCCGTACCGGCTCCAGGCGGCTTGTCCCGGTCAGGCGGTGGCGCTGAGCGCCGGTGCGGCGAGGGCCGCGCGGCAGGCCTCGTCGTAGCGCCGCAGCAGCAGGCCGGCGAGCTCGGGGGAGGCGCCGAGGACGGGGGCGAGGACGTCGGCGTCCCCGGCCGCCGCCGCGATGCGGTCGGGCAGCAGCCCGGGCGCCAGCAGGTACGGGGCGACCGCCACCCGCTGTGCGCCCGCCGAGCGCAGCGCCGCGACGGCTTCGGGGACCCGGGGCCCGCCGGCGGAGGCGTAGGCGACCTCGACGCCGGCCCAGCCCCCGGCCTCGTGCCACCCGGCGGCCAGGGCGCGGGTGGCGGCGTCGGCCGCGGGGTCGGAGGAGCCGGCGGCGGCCAGTACCACGCCGGTGCGGGCCCGTACCAGGGGCGAGGAGGTGTCGAGCCCGCTCTCGGCGAGCCGCCGCTCCAGCGCGGCGAGCAGGAGCGGGGAGGGGCCGAGCACGTCCGCGACGGGCAGGTCGGCGCCGGCCGAGCGCAGCGCCGCCGGGATGTCGTGCTTGGCGTGGAAGGCCCGGTTGAGCAGCAGCGGGACGGCCACGGCGTCGGGGAGCCGGCCGGCCACCTGCGGGATCCGCGGTGCGCAGTGGTCCAGGTAAGCGGTGGCCGTCTCCAGGCCGGGGCGGAGCACGCGGACCTGCTCGACCAGCGCGGCCACCGTGGCGGCGTGCCGGGGGTCGCGACTGCCGTGGGCGATCAGCAGAAACGGTCGGGCGGGTGCGGGGATGGTCACACGAGGCCTCGGCGTGCGGGAAGAATCGGGTAGAATACCGACCCTAGCAGCCGGTGAATCACCGGGAAAGCCCCGTCCGGCTGCTGGGATATGCGCCACACCCGGTGCGCGGCGGCCGGTCAGCCGGCCGGCGGGCAGTTCTTCGGGCCGACCGGGACGAGCTCCGCCCGGCCGTCCGGGTGCAGCGCCCAGAGTTCACCGGTCGCGACCTCCCAGGTGTCGACGCCCTGGATTCCGGTGGATTTCACGGAGCCGTCCGCCGGATTCATGAATCCCACTCTGCCGTGCTGGGTGAACGTCACGCAGGGCCCGGCAGATTTGAATCCCGAGGCGTCCGCCAGCTGGTGGGACGTGCTCATCCGGCGGAACGAGTTCCCGTCGAAAAGGGTGGCCTGCCCGGTGTTCCCGTCCAGGCTCGGACGGTATTCACCGACGGCGATTCCGGACGGTCCGGAGCTGCATTCACTGGCGAACTCCGCGGCGAGGCCGGTCTCCGGCGCGCCGTCCTGGGCGGAAACCACCGAAGGATTCTTCCCGAGGGTCACCATACGACTGCCGTCGGGGCTCCAGCAGCCGATCGGGCCGGGAATGGAGGCGATGCTCCGGCCCAGTCCAGGGCCGTCTTTCCCGATGTCCACGGACTGTCCGGACCAGCCGCTTTCCGGTGTCGCGCCGGCCGGGGTCGAGATCATGGCGGAGGAGCCGTCGGGAGAGAGCCGGAAAAGCGCCGAGGCGGAGTTCTTCAGGGGCGTCCGGGTGATGTTCCCCCGGTTCGAGATCAGGAGTTCGGTGGGCGTGGAGCCGATCCAGTCCGCCCGGGAGGAGGCCCAGTGGATCTTGGTGTCGGCGCCACCGGCGGGGGTCGCCGCGGTGCCGGTGATCCAGAGGACGCCGGGGGTGCCGGTGGTGTCGGCGGCCGGGGCGGCGTTGTCGGCCGGGGTCGGGGCGCCGGTCCCGTCGCCGTCGCCGGTGGCCTTCGGGCGCAGGCTGATCACGGCATCGGGGC
The DNA here is from genome assembly GCF_042752535.1 of Kitasatospora sp. NPDC059327. NCBI lineage: Bacteria > Bacillati > Actinomycetota > Actinomycetes > Kitasatosporales > Streptomycetaceae > Kitasatospora > Kitasatospora sp. NPDC059327. The sequence goes on from NZ_JBHYYB010000044.1 coordinate 56,951, forward strand.
AGGTCAGGACGCAGTGCACCTCGTACGGGTCGATGGATTCCCGCTGCCACCGCCGTGTCCCGTCGCGGGTGTAGCCGGTCAGGGCCTGCGTCCGGGGGTCGTAGCTGAGGTAGCCGTGGGCGTCGGCGTCGGCCAGGTAGGGGCGCGGACCGGTGGGCTCGGCCGAGGTGGGCGTGCCCTGGCCGGCGCAGCCGGCGGCGAGCGCGGCGAGCGCGAGCGTGACGACCAGACGTGCGGTCCGGCGCATGAGCGGGTTCTCCAGGGGGTGCGGGAGGTGGGGCGGCGGATTCCGCCGCCCCACCGTTACGGGCCTGACTGGCCGGGGTTATCCCGCTCTTTCACGAGGGGCGTCGCCCGGAGTGTTCCGAAGGGGAATCAGAAGGACCAGGTGGTGCCCTTGCAGGCGAATGTGTCGAGGAATCGGGCGGCGACCGTGAGCTTCGTCTGCCCGCGCTTGGTCTGAACACCGGTGCCCAGGGTCGGGCCCCAGATGTCGTCCAGCGTGTAGCCGAGGTGGTTGGCTTCGTACCAGCCCTTGTTGCCGCCACCGTCCAGCAGGTAGGCCTGGAAATTGTTGTTGTTGTAGTTGCTGTACTGGCCCTGGCTGTTGGTGGCGAGCGAGTACGAGACATTGTTGATCGTCGAGCTGTTGACGACGAAGTACTGCGCGTAGCCGGAGAAGGTCGCGTCATTTCCGGGAGACCCGAGGCCGGAGCTGCAGGAAGCCTTCGGGCTGGTGTCGGCCGAGGCGAGCGGTGCGGAACCCAGCAGGAGGGCCGCCGCCATTGCGCCGACGGCCACGGCCTTGGTGTGGAACGAAATCATGACCATTCCTTTCGGTTGACTTGTACGAACCTATGTCCACGAAATGAAATGTTCAATCAATGCCATGATTCCGGCCATTGTCTGGCGTGATTTCATATTCCGTATCCCATGGGTTTGTCGTGGGCCCGCTCCGATTTGTCCGTACACATCCGTCATGGGGTGCGTGTCCTGTACGAATCGCCCCCCCCGGAGTCCGGGAATGCCGAAGCCCCGGCAGTCGGGAGTACTCGACTGCCGGGGCTCGGGGCCGTGGCGGGCGTGCGGCGGGCGTGCGGCGGGCGTGCGGCGGGCGCCGGTGCGGCGCCGGGGATCAGCGGGCGGTGCCCATCAGACCCCGGTTGCGGAGCACCCGGCGCTCCAGCGGAGCGAAGAGCAGGAGGTCGATGGCGATGCCGACGAACAGGATGAGGATGATGCCGAGGAGGACGCCGGACATGCTGGCCGACTCGCGCTGGTTCTCCAGGAACCGGCCCAGGCCCAGGCCCAGGTCGGGGGAGGAGGCGACGAGCTCGGCGGCCATCAGCGAGCGCCAGGAGAACGCCCAGCCCTGCTTGAGGCCGGCCAGGTAGCCGGGGAGGGCGGCCGGCAGCAGGATGTGGCGGGCGTTCGACAGGCCGGTGGCGCCCAGGGTGCGGCCGGCCCGGAGGAACAGCGGCGGCACCTGGTCGATGCCGGCCACCAGGCCGTTGGCGATGGAGGGGACGGCGCCGAGCAGGATGACGGCGTACATCATCGAGTCGTTGATGCCGAGCCAGATGACGGCGGCCGGCACCCAGGCGACCGAGGGCAGCGACTGCAGGCCGGAGAGCACCGGACCGAGCGCGGCCCGGACCGGCCTGACCCGGGCGACCAGCAGGCCGATCGGGGTGCCGATCACGACCGCGATCAGGAAGCCCGATATGCCGCGCCAGACACTCGTCCAGACGATGCCGAAGAGCGTCCCGGCCTCCCAGAGACCGATCAGCGAGTCCCACACGTCGGCCGGGCTGGGCAGCTTGTACGAGGAGGTCAGTTCGAGGTTGTAGGCGCCCTGCCAGACCGCCAGCACGAGGAGCAGCCCCAGCAGCGGGGGCAGCGCCTTGGTCCGCAGGATCTCGCCGAGCGGCACCCGCCGGACCTGGACGGCGTCCAGCGCGTCCAGCCCGGCGCCGACGTCGGCGATGTCCCCCGGCCGGTCCTTGGCCAGGGTGGTGGTGCTGTCAGTGCTGGCCATGGCGGCGGATCTCCCCACGCAGTTCTTCGGTGATCTCGATGGACAGGTCGGCCACACCGGAGGACTCGATCCGACGCGGCTGCGGCAGGTCGATCCGCCACTCACGGGCGACCCGCCCGGGGCGGGAGGAGAGCAGCACCACGCGCTGGGCGAGCCGGACGGCCTCCCGCACGTTGTGCGTGACGAACAGGACGGAGAGCTTCCGTTCGGCCCAGATCCGGGTGATCTCGTCGTGCAGCACGTCCCGGGTGATGGCGTCGAGCGCGGCGAACGGCTCGTCCATCAGCAGCACCGAGCCGCCCTGGGCGAGCGCGCGGGCCAGCGCGACGCGCTGGCGCATGCCGCCGGAGAGCTCGTGCACGCGCTTGCCGTAGGAGCCGCCGAGGCGGACGAGTTCGAGCAGCCGCTCGGCCTCGGGCCGGCGCTCGGGGCGGGCCACCCCGGCGAGCTTGAGCGCGAGTTCGATGTTCTTGCCGGCCGTGAGCCAGGGGAACAGCGCGTGCTCCTGGAACATCAGCGCGGGGCGACCCCCGGTCACCTCGATCGAGCCCGCGGTGGGCTTGTCGAGACCGGCGACCAGGTTGAGCAGGGTGGACTTGCCGCAGCCCGAGGCGCCGAGCAGCGTGACGAACTCGCCGGGCGCGACATCGAGCGTGATGTCGTCCAGGACGTGCGTCTGGGCGCCCGGGCGGCCGAAGGACTTGTGCACGTGCGAGATCCGGACGGCGGGCGAGCCGCCGCGGGTGTCGACGCCGACGGCGTCGTCCGAGGTGGTCAGTGCCGGGGTCATCCGGGCACCTCCTGCATCTGGGGGCACCGCCCAGCCGGAGCTGGAGGCGGTCACGGCCCCTCCTGCCGGTGGACGGCGAGGAGGGAGGGGTGGCGAAAGTTCGGGGCCGGGGTCCGGCCCCCCCCGTCCCGTGTGCTGGGGCATCGATCGGGCATCGACCGGGTGGGCGGGGGGCCGGACCGCGGGGCTTGGGTGCGGCGGGGCTTGCCGCGGCGGGGCGCCTAGGTGGCGCGGTGCCGCGTGGCGGTCTACTTGGCGCCGAGTCCGGCGTCCGCCACCGGGCTCTGGCCCTTCTCCTTGAGCACCTTGTTGAGCAGCGTCAGGTCGTAGATCCCGGCCAGGTTCGGCTTCTTGAGCAGACCGGCGGTGACGGCGTGGTCGGCCTCGGCCTGCAGCGTGTTGGCCAGCGGGTCGTCCAGGAAGTCGATGTCGGCCCAGGCCGGGTCGAGGATGGCCGGCGGCAGCGCGTTGCCGGCCTCCTTCTTGATGGCCTCGTTGGCGTCGGCCTTGGCCTTGTCCGGGTTGGCCTTGATGAAGGCGTTGGTGTTCACCGAGCCGCGCAGCACGGCCTCCACCACGTCGGCGTGCTCCTTGAGGAACTTCTGCGAGACGATGATGTTGGTGATCACGAACTTCTTGTCCGGCCAGACGTCCTTCTCGTTGAGCAGGACCTTCGCGCCGAGCGTGACCAGCTTGGAGGCGGTCGGCTCCGGCACCCAGGCACCGTCGATCGAGCCGGAGCTGTACGCGTCCGGGGTGACCTTGTTGTCGCTGCGGACGACGGAGACGTCGCCGGCGCCGGTGTCGGGGTTGACCTTCAGGCCCTTGCCCGCCAGGTAGTTGAGCAGCGCCACGTCCTGGGTGTTGCCGCGCTGCGGGGTGGCGATCTTCTTGCCCTTGAGGTCGTCCAGGCTCTGGATCTTCTCGGGGTTGACCACCAGCTTGACGCCACCGGAGGCCGAGCCGCTGATGATCTTCAGCGACTCGCCGTTCGACTGGGTGAAGCCGTTGATCGCGGGGGAGGGGCCGATCCAGCCGATGTCGATGGAGCCGGCGTTCAGCGCCTCGATCTCCGCCGGGCCCGCGTTGAAGACCTGGGGCTTGATCTGGGTGGCGCCCAGCTCCTTCTGGAAGAGCCCCTCCTGGAGGCCGACCAGGGGAGTGCCGTGGGTCAGGTTGGCGAAGTAGCCGATCTTGACCGTGTCGGCGGAGAGCTTCGGGCCGGAGGTGGCGTCACCGGCCGCCGGCGGGGTGGTGGACTTGTTGTCCTCGCTCTTCGAGCCGTAGCCGCAGGCGGACAGCAGTGCCACGGCGGTGAGGCCGGCGAGCGCGGCCGCGGCGGAGCGTCTGATCCGGCCGGCGGCGGGGTGTGCGGGGCTATGCGCGACGGGCGAGTGCGGAAGTGCCTGGTGCGGTGCCATGGGCGAAGTCCTGTTCACGGACGGACCGGCAGAAGAGCGGTCCCGGGCGGAAAGTCGGTCGGTCGTGCTTGCGGCATCGGGGGATGCCGGGCAAGCCGGGTCGGTGGGCTGCACCAGCTGTGGGGTGGGACAGCGACCGGCCCGGTGACAGGGCTGGGGTCAGCCCTGTCGGCCCACACATCGGGTCAGGCCGCCCTGGCCGCTGCCGAGGACGCCGCTGCCGATGCGGCCGCCTTCCTTGTCCATGCCCGAGAACGCCTCGCTGGGCATCAGACCCAGTCCTCCTCTTCGGGGACGCCGGGTGCGTCGGTGCGTACGGTGTCGAAGGCCTCGCCCGCCATGCCGGCGGTGAGGGTGGTGCCGTCCGCCGGGTCGATCAGCAGGAACGAGCCGGTCCGGCGGTTCTCGCTGTAGCCGTCGAGCGCCAGCGGCTCGGCGGTGCGCAGCACCACGTGGCCGATGTCGTTGACGTCCAGGCCCTCGGCGCCGGAACGCTGTTCGAGGGAGTCGATGTCGATCCGGTAGGAGATCTCCTTGACCAGCGCGCGCACGGTGCGGGTGGTGTGCTTGAGCAGCACCTTGTCACCCGCGCGCAGCGGGCGCTCGCTGAGGTGGCTGACCGTGGCCTCGATGTCCTTGGTGGGCGCCGGGACCGGTCCGGCCGCGATCAGGTCGCCGCGGGAGATGTCGATGTCGTCGGTGAGACGGACGGTGACCGACTGCGGGGCCCACGCGAGGTCCGTCTCCCGGCCGAGTGCGTCGATGCCGGCGACGGTGGTGGTGTGGCCGGAGGGCAGCACGGTCACCGGGTCGCCGACCCGCAGCACGCCGGAGGCCAACTGCCCCGCGTAGCCGCGGTAGTCGGGGTGCTCGTCGCTCTGCGGGCGGATCACGTACTGGACCGGGAAGCGGGCGGGCCGGTCGCTCGGGTCGGTGCCGACCGGCACCGTCTCCAGGTGCTCCAGCAGGGTCGGGCCGCCGTACCAGTCCATGTGGGCGGACGGCTCGACCACGTTGTCGCCGGCGAGGGCGGAGATCGGCACCGCGACCACGTCCCGGACCCCGAGGGAGGCCGCGTAGGCGGTGAACTCCTCGGCGATGGCGGCGAAGACGGGCTCGGCGTACTCGACGAGGTCCATCTTGTTGACGGCCAGCACCACGTGCGGCACGCGCAGCAGCGCGGCGACGGCGGCGTGCCGGCGGGTCTGCTCGACCACGCCGTTGCGGGCGTCCACCAGGACGACGGCGAGTTCGGCGGTGGAGGCGCCGGTCACCATGTTGCGGGTGTACTGCACGTGCCCGGGGGTGTCGGCGAGGATGAACCGCCGGCGGGGGGTGGCGAAGTAGCGGTACGCGACATCGATGGTGATGCCCTGCTCGCGCTCGGCGCGCAGGCCGTCGGTGAGCAGTGCGAGGTCGGGTGCCTCCTGGCCGCGGCTCAGCGAAGCGCGCTCGACGGCCTCCAACTGGTCGGCGAGCACCGACTTGGAGTCGTGCAGCAGGCGGCCGACCAGGGTGGACTTGCCGTCGTCGACGGAGCCGGCGGTGGCGAAGCGCAGCAGGGAGGTGGCGCTGTTCTCGGTCGTGGTGCTCATTTAGAAGTATCCCTCGCGCTTGCGGTCTTCCATCGCGGCCTCGGAGAGCTTGTCGTCGGCCCGGGTGGCGCCGCGTTCGGTGAGGCGGCTGGCGGCGATCTCGGCGATGACGGCCTGGATGTCGGCGGCGTCGGAGTCGACGGCGCCGGTGCAGGACATGTCGCCGACCGTGCGGTAGCGGATCAGGCGGCGCTCGACCGGCTCGTGCTCCTTGGGGCCGCCCCACTCGCCGGCGGTCAGCCACATGCCGCCGCGGGAGAAGACGTCGCGCTCGTGGGCGTAGTAGATCTCCGGGAGCTCGATGCCCTCGCGCTCGATGTACTGCCAGACGTCCAGCTCGGTCCAGTTGGAGAGCGGGAAGACGCGCACGTGCTCGCCGACCGCGTGCCGGCCGTTGTACAGCGACCAGAGCTCGGGGCGCTGGCGGCGCGGGTCCCAGGCGCCGAACTCGTCGCGCAGGGAGAAGACGCGCTCCTTGGCGCGGGCCTTCTCCTCGTCGCGCCGGCCGCCGCCGAAGACGGCGTCGAAGCGGTTGCGCTCGATGGCGTCCAGCAGCGGGACGGTCTGCAGCGGGTTGCGGGTGCCGTCCGGGCGCTCGCGCAGCCGGCCGTCGTCGATGAAGTCCTGGACGTGGGCCACGTGCAGGCGCAGGTTGTGCTCGGCCGCCACCCGGTCGCGGTACTCGATGACCTCGGGGAAGTTGTGGCCGGTGTCGACGTGCAGCAGCGAGAACGGCACCGCGGCCGGCCAGAAGGCCTTGAGCGCCAGGTGCAGCATGACGATCGAGTCCTTGCCGCCGGAGAACAGGATCACCGGGCGCTCGAACTCCCCCGCGACCTCGCGGAAGATGTGCACCGACTCGGCCTCCAGCGCGTCCAGGTGGGACAGCGCGAAGGGTCCCCCCGACCGGTCGGGGTCTTCGGTGTGGACCAGGCTGTTGGTCGCGGTGGTCACGCGAGGCCCCTCTCGGTCAGGAAGGCGTGGAGTTCGGCGGCGCTCTCGGCCACCTCGCGGCCCTGGGTCTGCAGGCGCAGCTCCGGGTCCGCGGGGGCCTCGTACGGGTCGTCGACGCCGGTCAGCCCGGAGATCTCACCGGCCGCCTGCTTGGCGTACAGCCCCTTGACGTCGCGCTCGGCGCAGAGCTCGACGGGGGTGGCGACGTGGATCTCCAGGAAGTCGGTGCCGTGCGCGGTGTGCCGCTCGCGGACCGCCGCGCGGGAGTCCGCGTACGGCGCGATCACCGGAGCGAGCACCTTGACGCCGTTGGCGGCGAGCTTCTCGGCGACGAAGCCGATCCGGGTGACGTTGGTGTGCCGGTCCTCGCGGGTGAAGCCGAGGCCCTTGGACAGGAACTCGCGGATCTCGTCGCCGTCCAGGACCTCGACCTTGTGGCCCTCGGCGCGCAGCCGCTCGGCCAGCGCGAAGGCGAGCGTGGTCTTGCCGGCGCTCGGCAGCCCGGTCAGCCACACGGTGGCGCCGCGCTCGCAGGGGGCGGCCTGGGGGGCCGCCTCTGCGGCTCCGTCGGCGGCCAGGGTGGTGGCTGTGCTCACGGTGAGGTCTCCAGACGGGTAGTGACGTTCGAACGGGTGGGACGGCGGATCAGAGGTGGATGCCGCACTCGGTCTTGCCGGAGCCGGACCAGCGGCCGGCCCGGGCGTCCTCGCCCTCCGCGGGCTTGCGGGTGCACGACAGCGGCGAGCAGCCGACCGACGTGTACCCCTCCCACAGCAGCGGGTTGAGCAGGACACCGTTGGCGTTGACGTAGGCGTCCACGTCCTCCTGGGTCCAGCGGGCGATCGGGGCGATCTTGACCTTGCGGCGCTTGGGGTCCCAGGAGACCACCGGGGTACCGGCCCGGGTGGGCGACTCGTCGCGGCGCAGCCCGGTGGCCCAGGCGTCGTAGCCGGCCAGGCCGCGGCCCAGCGGCTCGACCTTGCGCAGCGAGCAGCAGAGGTCCGGGTCGCGGTCGTGCAGGGCGGGCCCGTACTGGGCGTCCTGCTCGGCCACCGTCTGCAGCGGCTTGAGGGTGATGAGGTTGACCGGCAGCACGGCGGCCACCGCGTCCCGGGTGCCGATGGTCTCCGGGAAGTGGTAACCGGTGTCCAGGAACACCACGTCGACGCCGGGGAAGACCGAGGAGGCGAGGTGGGCGACGACGGCGTCCTCCATCGAGGAGGTGACGCAGAACCGCTTGCCGAAGGTGTCGGCCGCCCAGGTCAGGACCTCCTGCGCGGTCGCCTCCTCCAGCTCGCGGCCGGCGGCGGTCGCGATCGCCTCGTAGTCAGTCGTCGTGCCGGTCATGCGCGCCACCCCCGTGAGTCGCCGTACTTCCATGGGCCGTCGAGAGCAGGCCGAGGAACTTCAACTGGAAGGCCCGGCGGCAGCCGTGGCATTCCCAGGCGCCGTGTCCGGCTTCCGACGGCCGCAGGTCCTCGTCGCCGCAGTAGGGGCAGAAGAAGGGTGCCGCGCGCTCGCTCATCGCCCGCTCCGCTCTGCCCGGCGTCCGGACCGCCCGACGGGCCGCTGCCCGCTGCCCGGCGCGGTCACGAGAGCTGCTCCTCGCCGGCCCGGGCGGCCCACTGGGCGAAGCGCTCGCCCTCGGCGCGGTCGGCCTGGTAGCGGGTCAGCACGCGCTCGACGTAGTCCGGCAGGCCGTCCTTGGTGACCTTGAGGCCGCGGACCTTGCGGCCGAAGCCGGCCTCCAACCCGAGCGCGCCGCCCAGGTGGACCTGGTAGCCCTCGACCTGCTCGCCGTTCTCGTCGGTCACCAGCTGGCCCTTGAGGCCGATGTCGGCGACCTGGATGCGGGCGCAGGCGTTCGGGCAGCCGTTGATGTTGATGGTCAGCGGCTCCTCGAAGTCCGGCAGGCGCTTCTCCAGCTCGTCGATGAGCGTGCGGCCGCGCTCCTTGGTCTCGACGATGGCGAGCTTGCAGTACTCGATGCCGGTGCAGGCCATGGTGCCGCGGCGGAAGGGCGAGGGGGTGACCCGCAGGTCCAGTGCCTCCAGGCCGGCCACCAGCGACTCGACCCGGTCCTCGGCGATGTCGAGGACGATCATCTTCTGCTCGGCGGTGGTGCGCAGCCGGTCGCTGCCGTGGGCGGCGGCGAGGTCGGCGATCTGCCCGAGCAGCGCGCCGTTCACCCGGCCGACCCGCGGCGCGAAGCCGACGTAGTAGTTGCCGTCCTTCTGCCGGTGCACACCGACGTGGTCGCGCCAGCGGCCGCTGGGCTCCTTCGGCGCGGGGCCGTCGACCAGCTGGTACTTGAGGTACTCGTCCTCCAGCACCTGGCGGAACTTCTCCACGCCCCAGTCGGCGACCAGGAACTTCAGCCGGGCGCGGTTGCGCAGCCGGCGGTAGCCGTAGTCGCGGAAGATGCCGATGACGCCGCCGTAGACGTCCGCGACCTCGTCCAGCGGGACCCAGGCGCCCAGGCGGACGCCGAGCTTGGGGTTGGTGGAGAGGCCGCCGCCGACCCAGAGGTCGAAGCCCGGGCCGTGCTCGGGGTGCTCGACCCCGACGAAGGCGATGTCGTTGATCTCGTGCGCGACGTCCAGCAGCGGCGAGCCGGACACGGCGGACTTGAACTTGCGCGGCAGGTTGGAGAAGTCCTTGTTGCCGATGAACCGGCGCTGGATCTCGTCGATGGCGGAGGTGCCGTCGATGATCTCGTCCTCGGCGATGCCGGCCACCGGGGAGCCGAGGATGACGCGCGGGGTGTCGCCGCAGGCCTCGGTGGTGGACAGGCCGACGGCCTCCAGCTTCTGCCAGATCGCGGGGACGTCCTCGATCCGGATCCAGTGGTACTGGACGTTCTGCCGGTCGGTCAGGTCGGCGGTGTCGCGGCCGTACAGCTCGGAGACCTCGGCGATCGCCTTGAGCTGGGCGACCGTCAGCCGGCCGCCGTCGATGCGGACCCGGAGCATGAAGTACTCGGCGTCCAGCTCGTGCGGGTCCAGGATCGCGGTCTTGCCGCCGTCGATGCCTTCCTTGCGCTGGGTGTAGAGACCCCACCAGCGCATCCGGCCGCGCAGGTCGGCGGGGTCGATCGAGTCGAAGCCGCGCTGCGCGTAGATCGTCTCAATACGTGTCCGCACATTGAGACCGTCGTCATCCTTCTTGAACTGCTCGTTGGCGTTCAGAGGAGTGAAGTGGCCCATGCCCCACTGGCCCTCACCGCGATGGCGGGTCACCTTGCGCGGCGCGGCGGGGCGGCGCGCCTCGGCCGTGGGCTCGGCGGTCTCGGGGGTGGTGGCCATGGTGAAGTCCTTCGGGGCAGGTGGCTCTGACGCCGGGTGGATCGCTGGGCGTGCTCGGCCGGGTCCACTGCTGTGACCTGCGGGTTTCTCAAGGCCGGGAGAGCAGTGGCCGTGGCCGGGCGGGCGCCTGCGCATCCTCATCGGCGGGGATGGCGAGGTGGTGGCGCCGGGTGCGGTGGGTGGCGGCGGGGTAGGGCTCAGATCACCGGACAGATGGCGCTGGACACGCGAAGGAGATCGACGTGGAGTCGACCTACCAGGGTGGTTCCGGCGCTAGGCATGGCAAGAGATTCGCACGGCGCACGACACGAGGTCCACCAACGTCCGTATTGTGGACGCATGGGTTTCGCATCGCGAGATGCCGTGGCGTTCCCGCCGCTCCCCGGATCGGGCCCCCGGCGGCCCGATCGCGACACGGGAGATCAACGGACCCGCCCCGGCCCGATACCGTTACCCCTGTGCAAGCAGCAGGCGAAACGACGAGACCGAACCCGGAGCGGCCCTCCCGTCGTCGGGGCAGGGGCTCCCGGCGGGCGACCAAGCAGGTCACCTGGCGCAGTACGGCCTGGGCGCTGATCAAGGACACCACCAACACCTGTGTCGAGTACCGGGTCACCGGCCTCGCGGCGGAGGCGGCGTTCTTCACCCTGCTGTCCATTCCGCCCCTGCTCCTCTGCCTGGCCGGCACCCTCGGCTACCTGGACGAGTTCCTCGGCGCCGGCACGATCGACAAGCTGAAGTCGGACATCGTCTCGGCAGCCGGGACGGTGCTCTCGGACTCGTCGATCAAGCAGGTCGTGGTGCCGCTGCTGAACGACGTCTTCGACCACACCCGGCCCGACCTGATCTCGATCGGCTTCCTGCTGTCGCTCTGGTCCGGTTCCCGGGCGCTCTACATCTTCATCGACACGATCACGGTGATGTACGGGCTCGACGGCAGGCGCGGCATCGTCAAGACCAGGCTGATGTCGCTCGGCCTCTACCTCGGCGCCCTGGTGATCGGCTCGCTGGTGCTGCCGCTGCTGATGGCGGGGCCCGGGCTGGTGCAGAACGCGGTGCCGGACCTCGCGACGGTGGTCAACGCCGCCTACTGGCCGGTGGCGATCCTGCTGCTGATCGTCTTCCTGACCACGCTGTACCACCTCGCCGTCCCGGTCTCCACGCCCTGGCGGGAGGACATCCCGGGCGCGCTGGTCGCGCTGGTGGTGCTGGTCTTCTGCAGCGTGGCGCTGCGGCTCTACCTGGTCAGCTCGGTCGAGGGCCCCTCGGTCTACGGCTCGCTGGCCGCGCCGGTGGCCGTGCTGCTCTGGATCTTCGTGGTCGCGCTCGCGGTGCTGATCGGCGCCGCGATGAACGCGGCCATAGACCGCCGCTGGCCGACCCTGGAGACCGCCGACGCCCGCGCCGAGAACGAGCGCGCGCAGGAGGAGGCCGCGGCCGCCGTGGTCCGCGAGGTGGCCGCCCGGCGCGCCGTCGAGCGGGCCCGACGGGCGCGCGAACTCGGCCTCGCGGAGGGCGCCGAGGAGGAGTACGCCGAGGAGGGGGAGGACGTCGACGTGCCCTCCGAGTACCCCGAGCGCTGGGCCGACGTGCTGGCCGCCGACAACGTCCGGGCCCGGCTCACCACCCGGGGCGGCCCGCACCACCGGCCGGCCCCGCCGCCGCCGGACAGCGACCGGCCGACCGCGCCGCCCCCCGAGCACACGCTGCCCAGCCGCCCGCCGCGGCCGCCGTGGGAGCAGCGCTGACCCGTCGTGGTGCGGGGGCCGTGCCGGGGTCCGGCGGTGAGTTCCGACGGCGGGTTCCGGGAGCGGTGGCGGAAGGCCGGCCGGTGCCGCGGACGGCTGCCGGGGCGGCCGGTCGGCGCGGGTGAAAATCCTGTTGGCAGGGTCGGAGGCGGCCGCTACGGTGTGAGCAGTTCGGTTCGGGGGCCGCTTCGCCGGCCCATGGAGAAGCAGGAGGTGAGCCCGGTGACTGTCATTGCCGTCACGGCTGCCCTGGGCAGCGCTCGCATACCCCACCTCTCCCTCCCGGCCGCCGGCTGACGTCGCCTTCTCGCGCGCAGCCGTAGCCCGGCGGGATCACGTTCTTCCCGAAGGGCCCACCGCGTTGTTCAACGCTGCCTCCGTTCCGTCGTTCTCCCTCCTCTCTTCCGATTCCCCCGACTTCTCCGACCTCCCGCTGGCCGACTACGGCTGGACGGCCGCGTCCGAGGAGGACTTCGCCCCGCTCGCCGAGGCCGGGCTGACTCCCGCCCGGATCGTCCGGGTCGACCGGGGTCGGTGCGACGTCGTCGTGGCCGACCCGGCCACCGGCGAGCCGCGCACCGTCCGGGCCGACACCCGGGCGGTCGGCGACGTCGACATGATCAACTGCCCCTGCACCGGCGATTGGGCGGCCGTGGATCTCGCGGCCGAGCCGATGCCGGCCGTCGCGGCCCTGCTGCCGCGTTCCACCGCGATCATCCGCAAGGTGGCCGGCAAGCGTTCGGACGGCCAGGTGCTGGCGGCCAACGTCGACACCGTGCTGATCGCCTCCTCGCTCGCCGCCGAACCGGACCTCGGCCGGATCGAGCGCTTCCTCGCCCTCGCCTGGGAGTCCGGCGCCGAGCCGGTGGTCGTGCTCACCAAGGCCGACCTGGTGGACGACGCCGAGTTCATCCGGGCCGACGTCGAATCCATCGCGCCCGGCGTCACGGTGCTGGTGGTCAGCGCCGAGACCGGCGAGGGGGTGGACGTGCTGCGCGCCCGCACACCCGGCACCACCGCCGTGATCGGGCAGTCCGGCGTCGGCAAGTCCACCCTGACCAACGTGCTGGCCGGTGCCGAGGTGATGACCGTTCAGCAGGCCCGCGCGGTCGACCAGAAGGGCCGCCACACGACGACCACCCGTGAGCTGATCCCGTTGCCCGGCGGCGGCGTGCTGATCGACACGCCCGGCCTGCGCGAGGTCGGCCTCTACGGCGGCGAGGGGGTGGCGATGGCCTTCTCCGACATCGAGGAGCTGGCCGAGGACTGCCGCTTCCACGACTGCGGCCACCACACCGAGCCCGGTTGCGCCGTGCGGGCCGCGCTGGCCGACGGCACGCTCCCGCAGCGGCGGATGGACAGCTACCTCAAGCTCCAGCGCGAGAGCGAGTGGATCGCCTCCCGGTCCGACGCCCGGCTGGCCTCGGCCCGGCTGAAGAAGTGGAAGGCCATCACCAAGTCCGTGCGTGCCCGGGGCGCCGTGAAGCGGTGACGCCGGCCGGGCGGTGGGTGGCGGGCGCGCGGTGCGCCCGC
>NZ_JBHYYB010000045.1:0-70196 GCF_042752535.1 Kitasatospora sp. NPDC059327
CTGTTGGCCGGCCTCACCCGTCGAGGCCGGCCAACAGGCCGGCGACGTCCAGCCCGGTGGTCGGGTAGTCCACGAACACCGTGGTGTTCAGGGCCCCGGGGCGTCGTCGCCCTTCCGGCGGGTCCGCATCGCCGCTCCGTCGTCGCTCGGGCCCCGCTACTCCCCGGTCTCGCCGTCCAGGTGCTCGCGCAGCAGGTCGGCGTGACCGTTGTGGCGGGCGTACTCCTCGATCATGTGGGTGAGGATCCAGCGGAGCGAGAAGGTCTCCTCGCCGTGGTGGCCGAGAACGTCCAACGACTCGGCGGCGGCGACGAGTTCCCGGGCGTGGTCGCACTCGCGGCGCCAGACGGCGAAGGCCTCCTCGGGGTCGGCGGCCTCGACGTCGAAATCGGCGAAGGTCCCGTCGGGGTGCTTCCAGAAGCCGGGCCGGGCCTCGTTGTTCAAGGTGTTGCGGAACCAGCCGCGCTCGACCTCGGCGAGATGGCGGACCAGACCGAGCAGCGAGAGCGCGGAGGGCTGGAGGACGCGCGCGCGGAGCTGGTCGGTGCTCAGTCCGGTGCACTTCATCGCGAGGGTGTCGCGCTGGAAGTCCAGGAAGCTCACCAGGGTGGCGCGTTCGTCGGCGGTCTGCTCGGTCCGGGTGCGCTGTTCGTCTCTCATCGGCCCATCCTGGCAGGGCGGGCGGCGGGCGTCGCCCGGTTTACCGGGGAGTGAGACCGCGTGCGGCGAGCCAGTCCAGGGCGGCCGGTACGGACTCGGCGACCGGTACGCCGGCCGGCGGCGCCGGGCGTGCCACGACCACGACCGGCAGGCCGAGTTCGCGGGCCGCGGTCAGTTTGGGGGCGGTCGCGGCGCCGCCGCTGTCCTTGGTGACCACGACGTCGATCCGGTGCTCGCGCAACAGCGCCCGCTCGCCGTCCAGGGTGAACGGCCCGCGGTCGAGCAGCACGTCGAGGGCGGCGGGCACCGGCGGCTCGGGCGGGTCGACCGAGCGGGCCAGGAAGCGCAGGCCGTCCAGGTGGGCGAACGCGCCGATGCCCTGGCGGCCGGTGGTGAGGAACACCCGCCGGCCGAGCCCCGGGAGCAGGGCGGCGGCGGCCTCCAGCGAATCCACCGGGTACCAGCGGTCACCCGGCACCCGGGCCCAGCCGGGTCGGCGCAGGGCCAGCAGCGGCACCCCGGTCGCGGCGGCGGCCGACGCCGCGTTGCGCGACATGACGGCCGCGAACGGGTGGGTGGCGTCGACGACCGCGGCCACCCGCTCGGCGCGCAGCCAGGCGGCGAGCCCGTCCGGTCCGCCGAAGCCGCCGATCCGGACGTCGCCGACGGGCAGCCGGGGCTCGGCGACCCGCCCGGCGAGCGAGCTGGTGACCCGCGCCGGTCCGTCGGCCAGGGCGGCGGCGAGGGCGCGTGCCTCGGTCGTGCCGCCGAGGACGAGCAGGTGGGCGCTCACGCGCCGCAGGGCTCGTGCGGGCGCTCGCGGTCCGCCGAGTAGAGGTGGCTGTCCCGGAACTGTTCGGCGGTCAGGGTCCGGCCGACCAGGATGACGGCGGTGCGGACCACGCCCGCCGCCTTCACCTGCTCGGCGATGGTGGCGACCGTGCCGCGCAGCACGAGCTCGTCCGGGCGGCTGGCCATCGCCACGACGGCGGCCGGGCAGTCGGCGCCGTAGTGCGGCAGCAGTTGCTCGACCACGTCGTCGATGTACCCGGCGGCGAGGTGCAGCACCAGCAGGGCGCCGCTGCGGCCGAGCGTGGCGAGGTCCTCGCCCTCGGGCATCGGGGTGGCCCGCTTGGCGATCCGGGTGAGGATGACGGTCTGGCCGACCGTCGGCACCGTCAGCTCGCGCTTGAGCGCGGCCGCCGCGGCGGCGAAGGCGGGCACGCCGGGCACGATCTCGTAGGGCACGCCCGCCGCGTCGAGCCGGCGCATCTGCTCGGCGACGGCGCTGAACACGGAGGGGTCGCCGGAGTGGAGCCGCGCCACGTCCTGGCCGGCCCGGTGGGCGGCGACCAGTTCGGCGACGATCCGGTCCAGGTCGAGCTGCGCGGTGTCGACCAGCCGGGCGCCGGGCGGGCACTCGTCCAGCAGCTCGCGCGGCACCAGGCTGCCCGCGTAGAGGCAGACCTCGGCGCGGGCCAGGATCCGTGCGCCGCGCAGGGTGATCAGGTCGGCGGCGCCCGGGCCGGCCCCGATGAAGTAGACGGTCACGAGCTCGCTCCTGGATCGGTCGAAGGTTTGACGGCGGACCACTGGGTGACCGGCATCGCCTGCCGCCAGCCGGTGAAGCCGCCCACCGGCACGGCGTGCGCCACCGCGAGGCGCAGCAGCTCGCCGCCGTGCCGCCGGTACCAGGTGGTGAGCAGGGCCTCGGACTCCAGCGTCACGGTGTTGGCGACCAGCCGGCCGCCCGGCGGCAGCGCCGCCCAGCAGGCGTCCAGCAGGCCGGGCGCGGTGAGTCCGCCGCCGATGAACACGGCGTCGGGGGTGGGCAGTCCGGCGAGCGCCTCGGGGGCGGGGCCGGTGACCACCCGGAGCCGGGGCACGCCGAGCGCGGCGGCGTTGCGCCCGATCCGCTCGGCCCGGACGGCGCTGCGTTCGACGGTGACCGCCCGGTTCTCCCGGTGGGCGCGCAGCCACTCGATCGCGATCGAGCCGGAGCCGCCGCCGACGTCCCAGAGCAGTTCGCCGGGGGCCGGGGCCAGGGTGGCCAGGGTGGCGGCGCGGACGTGCCGCTTGGTGAGCTGACCGTCGCTCTCGTAGGCCTCGTCGGGCAGTCCGGGCACCAGCGACGTCCGGGGGCCGTCGGCCAGCGCGACGGCGATCACGTTCAGCGGGTCGCCGCCGGGGTGCGGCCAGCCGTCGGCCGGGCCGTCCAGCTGCCGCTCGTCGGGACCGCCGAGCCGCTCCAGCACCCGCAGCCGGGCGGAGCCGAAGCCGCGGGCGGTGAGCAGCGCGGCGACGGCGGCGGGTGTCTGCGCGTCGGCGCTGAGGACGAGCAGCCGGCGCCCGGGGTGCAGGGCGAGCGCCAGGGTGTCCAGGGGCCGGCCCACCAGGCTGACCACCTCGGTGGCCTCCAGCGGCCAGCCGAGCCGGGCGCAGGCGTAGGAGACGGAGGAGGGGTGCGGCAGGACGCGCAGGCGCTCGGGGCCGACGGTCTCGGCGAGGGTGCGGCCGATGCCGTAGAACATCGGGTCGCCGCTGGCCAGGACCGCCACCCGGCGGTCGGCGTGGGCGGCGAGCAGCCCGGGGACGGCCGGACGCAGCGGGGACGGCCACGGCACCCGCTCGGCGGCCGCCTCGTCGGCGGGGAGCAGGGCCAGCTGGCGGGGGCCGCCGATCACGACCTCGGCCGCCCGCAGCGCCGCCCGGGAGGCGGCGGCGAGGCCGGGCCAGCCGTCGGCGCCGATCCCGACCACGGTGATCGGTGGTGGCAGCTCGGGCACCGGGGGCTCCTCGTTCGGTCGTGCGGGTGGTGGTCGGCGTGCGGGTGGTGGTCGGCGAGCGGCTGTCGGCCCGGCCGGCCCGCGATGGCGTGGCCGGGGCAGCCTACCTGGCGGTACACGGCCACCCCCTGGTCAGGGTGCGCGCCCCGGAGGCGGGGGCGGGCGGCGGTGCCCGCGCCGGCGGGTGTCCGGTCGGGTGCTCAGCACTTCCGTGGTTCGGTGCGCTCCCGTGGTTCGTCGCTCTCCCGGGGTCGGTCGGTCTCCCGGGGTTCGTCGCGACGGGTCCAGTCCCCGGACGCGATGAGCGCCGGGCGGGCGCGCAGGCGGGCGGCGACGGCCGGGCCGGCCAGGTAGACCCAGGCGTCCGCGCTGCCTCCGCCCGCCGTGCGGACGGCCAGCCGCTCGCGCACGTACTCGCCGGTGCCGTCGGCCCGGCAGTCCTCCAGGCGGTCGAGCGCGACGAGCGCGGCGGCGTACGCGCCGGGGCGTACGGTGATCAGCTCGCCGATGATCCGCCGGCCGGGCGTCGCGTCCGGTGCCGCGTACGGGAAGCCCGGGCCGTCGTGCAGCGCGGCGCCCTCCAGTACGGCGGCCCGGACGTCCGCGCAGCGCCCGGCCAGGTGCAGGGCGTGGTTGCGCCCGCCGGTGCGGAGCGTGCCGTAGACGAAGAACGGGAGGGCGGCGGACCGGTCCGCGGACTGGTCGGCGGTCTGGTCGGCGGGCGGTGCGTCGGACACGTGGCCTCCTGGTGCGCCGGTCCTCCCGGCTGGGGGAGCGCCCACCGTAGCGCCCGCGCCGCGCGCCCCCGAGGGCGGTGGTGACCGCCCGCTGATACCCACTGGCGCACGGGTGTGCTGATGCGCTGTCATGGCGGGTGACCGCCAGCACCGTCCTAGGGGGACACCCATGACAGCTCCCGTTTCGCGTACGCCCGGCAAGGCCCCGGCCGACGCCCCGGCCGACGCCCTCCCCGGCCCGGCCGGTCTGGGCGGCGCGGTCTGGCTGGCGCTCGCCGTGGTGTACGTGGTGTGGGGTTCGACCTATCTGGCGATCAGGATCGCCCTGGAGACGATGCCCTCCTTCCTCTCCGCCGGGGCGCGGTTCGTCGTCGCCGGGCTGCTGCTGGCCGGTCTCGTCCTGTTCCGGCACGGGAGGGCGGGACTCCGGGTGGACCGCCGTCAGCTCGGCTCCTCCGCGCTGGTCGGCCTGCTGCTGCTGACCGGCGGCAACGGGCTGGTGGTGCTGGGCGAGAACTCCGTCCCCTCCGGGCTGGCCGCGCTGCTGGTGGCCGCCGTCCCGCTGTGGATGGTGCTGCTCACCGCCGCGGGCGGTGACCGCCCCAAGCCGGTCGAACTGGCCGGGGTGCTGCTCGGGCTGGTCGGTCTGGCGGTGCTCTCCGCGCCCGCGATCGGCGGGGACATCGCCCCGGGCGGCGTGCTGGTGATCATCTGCGCCACGCTGACCTGGGCGGCCGGCTCGTTCGCGGCCAAGCGGATACCGATGCCGGGCAATGTCTTCGCGGGGAGCGCGTACCAGATGATCGTCGGAGGATCGGGCAGTCTTCTGATCGGACTGGCGCGCGGAGAGCAGCACGGGCTGGACCTCGGGGCCGTCTCCACCCGGTCCTGGCTGGCGCTCGGCTATCTGGTGGTGGTCGGCTCGCTGGTCGGTTTCACCGCCTACGCGTGGCTGCTGCAGTCCGCGCCGCTCACCCTGGTCGCGACCTACGCGTACGTGAATCCGGTGGTGGCGGTACTGCTCGGCTATCTGGTGCTGGCCGAACCGCTGACCGGCCCCACCCTGGTGGGCGGGGCGATCGTGGTCATCGGCGTCTGCCTGGTGGTCAGCGTCAGCCGGTTGTCGGGGCGGGCGCCCCGGACGCCTTCGCGTAGGTGAGGACGACGGCGCCGTTGGAGAAGGCCCGGGTGCCGGCCAGGGCGAAGGTGTGCGGCGCGAAGTCGGCGCGGAAGAGCGGGACGCCGGAGCCGACCGCGACCGGGTAGAGCTTGACGATCAGTTCGTCGATCTCGGGCAGGAGTTGGCCGGCGAGGTCGCCGCCGCCGCAGAGGTAGATGCCCAGGCCCTCCTCCCGCTTCAGCCGGCGGACCAGGTCGAGCGGGTCCGCCGCGGTGACCTCGACGGCGGGGTCCGGGCTGGTGGTGAGCGAGCGGGAGACGACGATCTGCCGCAGGTGGGCGTAGGGACTGGTGAGACCGGCGGCCAGGCCGGGCTCGTAGCTGCCGCGGCCCATGAGCACGGTGTCGAAGCGCGTGGTGGGCGCGCCCGCCAGGCCGAGTGCGGCGCGGGCGGGGGTGGGCAGGGTGTCGCCGAACTCGCCGACCATGAAGGGCACGAAGTCGTCGGTGAGGTAGGGGTCGAAGAAGTCGTAGGCGCCGTCGGGGGCGGCGATGAAGCCGTCGAGGGTGGCGCCGACGTAGTAAGTGAGCTTGCGCACGCAGGTCCTTGGGGTCTCGGTCGAAGGTCTCGCACCCCCAACCACTCCGGCTATAGTACTCAGCCTGTAGTGGTTGTCCAGGACTTTCTGAAGGAGGATCAGAGCCGTGGTTCAGAACCCCGCTCGCCGTACCGCCCTTGTCGACGCGGCCATCGACGTCCTCGCACGCGAGGGCGCCCGCGGGCTCACCTTCCGCGCGGTCGACGCCCAGGCGGGCGTTCCCGCCGGCACCGCCTCCAACTACTTCGCCAACCGGGACGAGTTGCTGCACCAGACCGCTCGCCACATCCACCATCGGCTCACCCCGGATCCGGCGGTGATCGCCGATCTGCTGCGTGCCCCGCGCGACCGCGCTCTGGTCGAAGCCCTGATGCTCGATCTGCTGGGGCGGATCACCGCCGAGCGCTCCGGGTACCTGGCCCTGCTCGAACTCAGGCTGGAAGCGACCCGCCGACCGGACCTGCGCGCCGAGCTCACCCGCACGATCCGCGAGCAGCTGGAGGCGAACATCGCCTACCACGTGGGCGAGGGCCTTCCCGGGGACCGTGAGACGGTCGTCGTCCTCTACCTCGCGATGACCGGGCTGCTGGTCGAACACCTCACCCTTCCCGAGGTGCTGGGCACGGACGGCCTGGCCGCGCTGGTCGGGACGCTGGTCGAGCGGATCGTGCCGGGCGCGTAGCGGGCCGGCCAGGTCCGGGCTCGGTGTCCGATCGGCGCTAGCTCTGCGAGCGCCGATCGCGGTCGTGGCCGATGCTCGCGCGGACAGCGTCGATCGGCGGTTTTGGTAGCGCCGCTCGGAGTCCTGCCGATGCTCGGAGAACTGCCGACACTCGATGCCCTGCCCCGCGCCCGCGCGTCGTCGGGGACCCGTTCAGTCGGTGTCGCCGGTCCAGGTGACGAGCAGCGCGCTGAGGGCGACACCCGGGCCCAGGCCGAAGACCAGGCCGCGCGCTCCGGTGGCCGGGGGTGTCCGGTGGGTCCGGGCCAGCACGGAGAAGACCGTCGCCCCGCCCAGATTGCCCTCCTCGGCCAGCACCGCCCGCGAGTGCCCGAGGAAGGCGTCGTCCACACCGAGCAGGGTGCCGAGCCGGTCGAGGATCGCCGGTCCGCCCGGGTGCAGCACCCCGAAGTCGAGCTCCCGGCCGTCGTGCCGGTCCAGCCAGGCGAGCAGCGCCGGCCCCAGGTCGGTGACCGAGCGGAGGGAGGACCGGGTGGAGGCGAAGTGGTCGCCGCGTTCGTCGGTCAGCTTGAGGTACCGGTCGACGGTCCCCGGGATGGTGTACTCGAAGCTGTGGCCGAGGCGCAGCCCGGCCGTGCGCCGGTCTCCGGTGACGACGGCCGCGCCGACCATGTCCCCCCAGAGTCCCTTGTAGATCTGGTCCTCGATCGAGGTCCGGGTGTCCTGGTAGAGCGAGGAGAGGGACTCGCCGGCGACCACCAGGACGACACCCCCGGGGTTCCCGGTCAGGTACTCCTGGGCCGCGATCAGTACGTGGGCGCCGCCCGCGCAGGCCAGCTGCGTCATCGGCCGGCGCCTGATGTCCGGCCGGAGTCCGAGCCGCTGCTGGAGGAGGATGTCCAGCCCCGGCACCGCGTCGCCGGTCGAACTGCTGACGACGACGCAGTCGACGTCCTCGGCGCGCACGCCCGCGTTCGCCATCGCCTCGGTGGTGGCGCGCTCGGCGGCGGCCAGCAGGTCGGCCATGGTCGTGGTCTTCCGCTCGGCGGCCGTGCGGTCGGGTGAGGTGACGACCTCGTACGGCTGGAAGTACCGGCGGGTGCCGGGCAGGTTGCTCAGGGCCATCCGCACGGTCTGGGCCTGCCGGGGCGAGTAGCCGGGGTTGCGGGCGAGGATGTCGTCGCGGATCCGCTCGGCCCGGACGACGTGGGGGCCCGCGACCAGGGCCGGTCGGCCGACGTACGCGGTGGTCGGGCTAGGCATGGCGCGGTGTCCTCGGAGCGGTCCGTGCCGCGTCCGGGTGGGCGCGGCAGTCGGCGCCCGTGCGGCGGTCGCACGGAGTGCGTCGGCGCACCGTGACGCACCGTGACACTCGCGGGAGCCCCCACCCGGATACTGACGTACACACGCTACCCGCCCCGTGGCGGTGGTTCCGCGCATTGGTGGGCCTGATGGGGGTTGAGGGGCTGTCGCTCCCGAGGGTCGGGCCCAGCGCAGGGCGCCGTCATGGTTACTGAGAGTCGCGCTCGGATGGGTGAGATGTGGTCACCCGGGCGGGCCCACGACGGCCGGCCGCCGGGCCCCGGCGAGCGCGCCCGCGTCAGCGTCCGGCGGCCCGCCCACGGTCGTCCGTCGGCGAATTCGCGGGCCTTTCTCCTGCTGCGGACGGATTCGACTTCCGGTCCGTCCGGGCGGAATCCGAAGTTCCTGAACGCACGGCTGGGCCAGGCCGTTCCCGGCCAGAGCGAAACTATCCGGTCATTGTCCCCGAAGGCTGCATGGGTCCGGTGGCATCGGGATATTCCTAGTATCTGTTCGGTGGAATTGAAGTGAAGCACCAGGTAACGCGATTCCGCGACCAGTCGTCGCGCGAAGTTTTCATGGCCTCCTCGCACGGGCTTCCTCAGTCGTGACCGGGCGGGCCGACCGCACCGACAACCCTCTTGGAGTCCGGAGAATGGACAATCAGGGCACCCTGGCGCTCGACGCCGATCAGATCACTCAGTTCTTCGAGCTCGGCTATCTGGTTCTCCCGGCATTCCTGCCGGCCGACCTGGTCGAACGGCTGGAGCCCGAGGTGGACCGCTGGGTGGACAGCGGCCTGCGGGACCGCTCGATCGCGGCCTGCCTCGACCCCGAATCATTCGGGACCCCCACCGCACTGGAGATAGAAATGGCCGCCCACGGTGAACTCGTCGGCCACCCCCCGTTGCTCTCGATAGTCTCCCGGCTGCTCGGTCCTGAATTCGTGTTCCATCACATGCACAGCAATCGTCAGGCAGTCGGGTCGGCCGGCAAGGAATGGCACCATGACTACGAGCAGGGAGCGCAGGTGGACCGTTCGAGAATCATGGTCCACGCCCTGCACTATCTCGGCGGACTGGACCGGACGGTGGGGCCGCTCGTGGTTCTTCCTGGTTCGCACCGGGAACTTCTGGGAAAACGCGCCAGAGTGCATCTGGGCACCGCCGAAATCCCCGGTGAGGTGGTGATCGACGACCTTCCCCCCGGGTCCACCGTGCTGCTCCATTCGGCGCTCTTCCATGCCCGCCGGCCGTCCCCGGCCGGTCGGCGCGGCGAGCGGTACATGGTGGACAGTTCGTACTGTCAGTGCGGCGTCAGTTGGCCGCCGGTCAAGCCGTACTGGCGACATCTGCTCGCGAGGGGGCGGGCGCTCGGGCTGGACGGCGGGCAGTGGCCCGAGCTGTTCGCCGAACGGCACTTCGCGGAGTACGTGAAGCCGGTCTGACCGACGCGAACCCCGCACCCGGGCCCCGCCGCCCCCTGCCCCACTGCCGCCGGCCCCGCCACCCCTCGCCCCGCCGCCCCTCGCACCACCAGTCCTCGCCCCGCCGCCCCTCGCCCCGACGACGAAGGATCCGCCGCCGATGCGCATTCTCGACCGGCTCGATTTCGACACCGTGCTCCGGCTCTACCGTCGTGACCACCCGGTGGACCGGGAGCACGAGGACAACTCCAACGACGACGGCGACGCGCATCTGCTCACCGCCGAGGAGATGTTCGGCGGCTGGGGGAGGGTCCTGCTCGATCGTACGGAGGTGCTCGACACGGTGCTGCCCTGGCACCTCGGCGAGGGCGGCGAGGTGGAGCTCGTGTCCACCTCCGGGATGACCGTCGCCGAGGCGGCGGACCGGCTGCGCCGGATCGGCGACGGCTACTCCCGGCTGAACCCCTCCTGCGGCCGCAAACTGAGCCGTCAGGCCGGGGCGCCGTTCACTCCGGTCTTCCTGAGCACCTCGGCCATCGACAGCACCGACTACCAGGGGCTGCGGCACCCGGACGGTCTCACCCACCTCGACGGACTGCACCGCATGGTCGCCTGGGCGCTGTACGGTCGGCTCGGCCCGCGCGTCGAGATCGAGGCGTACGTCGCGGGCCTGCCGGCCGGGGCCGACGCCGTACGGCGGCCCGGTCCGGTCGGGTACCGCTCCCGGACCGAGGCCTGACGTCCGGGCCCGGGGCCCTGCCCGGCCGCTCCCGTCGGGCGGGATCGACCGGACGGGCGCTAGCCACGGCCGACGTAGGGCATGGCGCTCGGCATCACCGTGACCGACGCGATGTTCACCCCGGGCGGCAGCCCCGCCATCGTCACCACGGTCTCGGCGACATGGCGCACGTCCATGGTCGGTTCGACCCGGAGGCTGCCGTCGGCCTGGCGGGCGGCGGGCTGCTCCCGGTCGGCGGGCGTCACGTTGCCGATGTCGATCTGCCCGCAGGAGATGTCGTACCGACGGCCGTCCAGGGAGAGGGACTTGGTCAGGCCGGCCACCGCGTGCTTCGCGGCGGTGAACGCGATCGAGTCGGGGCGGGGGACGTGGGCCGAGGGCGCGCCGTTGTTGATGATCCGTCCGCCGCGCGGCGACTGCTCCTTCATCATCCGGTAGGCGGCCTGGGCGCAGAGGAAGCCGCCGGTGGCGATGGATCCGAGCACCCGGTCCCAGTCCTCGGCCGCGACGTCCTCGGTCGGGATGTAGGGCATGGTGTCGGCCGCGTTGTTGAACAGGAGGTCGAGCCGGCCGAAGCGCAGCGCGATCCCGGAGAACAGCTCGCGCACGGCCGCGGGATCGGTGATGTCCGCGGGCATGGGTACCAGGCGGTCCGCGAAGGAGGGGTCGGCCAGTCGGGCGGTCTCCTCCAGCGCGTCCTTGCGCCGGCCGACCAGGACGACGGACCAGCCGTCCGCCGCCAGTGCCAGCGCGCAGGCCCGTCCGACATTGCTGCCGGCTCCCGTCACCACGGAGATCTTCGCGACCACTGATGCAACTCCCTCAAGATTAAGAACACATGACGAGCACTCAGTTATCGCGCGGACGGTGAGGGCCGTCAAGGGCGCCCATTCGGCCGGACGCCGGCGCCGCGCCACCGCGCGGGCGTCACCGCGCACCGCCACCGCGCAGGCACCACCGGGCCCGTTCCACCGGATCCGAACCACTCGAACAGGAGCAGCGGATGACCACTCGACCGACCTTCCCGCCCGTACCCGACCCCGGCACACCGGTGGGGCCCCGGACGGACACCAGCCGGGCGCTGTTCGCCAGGGCCGGCAAGTCCCTCGCCGGCGGGGTCAGTTCGTCCTCCCGGATCACCTCCACGGGCCCGCATCCGTACCCGCTGTACATCGAGCGCGGCTCCGCCGCGCACATCTGGGACGCCGACGGTAACGAGTACGTGGACTTTCTGATCTCCTACGGCAGCGCGGTTCTCGGCCACGCCGACCCCGGCCTCGCCCGCGCGTTGGGCGACGTCCTGCAGACCGGGACGATGTTCGGCACCTGCAACCTGCCGGAGATCGAACTGGCCGAGCAGATCCAGCGGATGGTGCCCTGTGCCGACCTGGTGCGGTACGCCAACTCGGGGTCGGAGGCGATCCAGGGGGCGGTCCGGGCGGCCCGCGGCTTCACCGGGCGGTCCAGAATCCTCAAGTTCGAGGGGCACTACCATGGTTGGGTCGACACGCTGGCGATCTCCAACCGGCTCACCGCCGAGGAGGTCGGCCCCTACGAGGCCCCGGCGGCGCTGCCGCACTCCCCGGGCATCCCGGCGGGCGTGGTGGACGACGTACTGGTCTGCCCGTGGAACGACCCGGTGGCCCTGCGTGCCGTGCTGGACGCGCACCACCGCGAGATCGCGGCGGTCATCTGCGAGCCCATCGTCGCCAACAACGCCTGCACCATGCCGGCTCCGGGCTTCCTGGAGGTGCTGCGCGAGGAGTGCACCGCGCGGGGCCTCGTCCTGATCTTCGACGAGGTGTGCACGGGATTCCGCACCGGCCCCGGCGGTGCGCAGGCTCTGTTCGGTGTCGTCCCTGACCTGGCGGTCTACTCCAAGGCGCTCGGCGGCGGGCTGCCCATCGCGGCCTTCGCCGGCCGTGCCGACATCATGGGGGAGGTGGCCGCGAACCGGGTGAAGCACGGCGGCACGTACAACGGCTCCCCGCTCTGCGCCACCGCGGCACTGGTGACGCTGGAGCGGCTCGCGGACCCGGCGGTCACCGACCGGATCGACGCGGCCGGCCGGAGGATCATGTCCGCTGTGCGCCGGGCCGCCCACGACCACCGGGTCCCGTGCGCGGTGCAGGGCGTCGGCGCGATGTTCCAGGTGGTGTTCTCCGCCGACGGCGCGCCGACCAGGCAGTACCGGGACACCCTCGCCCTGGACCACCGGCGCTACGACGCCTTCCGGCACGCCCTGGTGGAGCGCGGTATCCACGTCAACGCGTACGGCCTGGCGTGCTGGTTCGTCTCGGCGGCGGTGACCGAGGACGACGTCGACGCGACCTGTGCGGCGATCGACGAGGCGTTCGCGACGCTCGGCTGAGGCCGGCGCCGCCGCTCCCCACAAGCGCGCCGTTCCCGCGTGCCCGCCGTTCCCGTGCGACCGCCGTTCCCGCGTGCCCGCCGTCCCCGTGCGCCCGCCGGGGAGCGGCGGGCGCACGGGCGGGCCGCGCCCCCGCCGCGGCGGCTCAGCCCGCGTTCGCGAGCGCCGCCTGGCCGAGCCGCTCCGCCAGCGTGCCGAAGGCGGCGCCCAGTTCCTCGTCCGCGACACCGGAGGCATAGGCCTGGAAGGCGAGCGCCGCCTGGGCCTGGACGGCCGGTGTGGCGTAGCCGGGGTCGATCGGGTACGGCTCGCCGGGCGGCCAGGGGAGGGGCCAGTGCCGGGGCCACGGGATGCGCCCGTCCGGCGGGGTCGGGCACCAGTCGTCCCCGACCTCGGTGAGGACGATGCCCGGGTCCCCGCCGGACAGCCGGGCGATGATGGCCGCGTTGGCCACCGCGCCGACCGTCCCGGCCACGGCGAGCCGCAGCTCGGCCGCGCCAGGTGGGAGCGGTTGCGGGTTGAGGCCGGCCGGACCGCTGCCGTGGGCGGCGAGGTGGAGGTGGCGGGTGGGTCCGAGGACGGGCAGGTGCGGGCGGATGCCGTCCAGGGCCTCGGGGTGGAGTCGGCCCAACAGCTGGAGCAGGGTGGCGGCCTGGCTGACGAGGGTCATCGGGGACCCCTTCTCTGGGGTGGCGGGAGTCGCTGCCGGTAGCCGATCGTATGCGGACCGCCGCGAAGGGCGGCCGCCGACACACCCTCAGTGCGCGGCGGCGAGCAACTCCCTGGTGTAGTCGGTGTGCGGGGCGGTGAACAACCGGTCGCGATCGGCGGCCTCGACCAGCCGGCCGCCGTGCATCACCGCGACCCGGTCGCAGAAGTGCCGCACCACGGCGAGGTCGTGCGAGACGAACAGGAAGGCGACGCCCAGGCGTTCACGCAGCTCCATCAGCAGGTTGAGCACCTGGGCCTGGACCGAGACGTCCAGGGCGGAGACCGGTTCGTCGGCGATGATCAGCCGGGGTTCGGGGGCGAGCGCCCGGGCGATGCCGATCCGCTGGCGTTGACCGCCGGAGAACTCGTGCGGGTAGCGGTCCAGGTGCGCGGCCGGCAGGCCGACCTGCTCCAGCAACTCGGCGGACCGCGCCCGTCGTTCGGCCGGGCCGAGCGAGGTGTGCAGGCGCAGCGGGGTGTCGAGGGTCTGCGCGACGGTGCGGCGCGGGTTGAGCGAGGCGTACGGGTCCTGGAAGACCAGCTGGATCTCGCGGCTGAGCCGGCGGCGCTGGTCCCGGTCGGGGGTGGTGACGTCGACGCCGTCGTAGCGCACCCGGCCGGCGGTCACGGCTTGCAGGCCGGCCAGTACCCGGGAGGTGGTGGACTTGCCGGAGCCGGACTCGCCGACCAGGCCCAGCGTCTCGCCGGGGGCGATCCGCAGGCTCACGCCCTCCACCGCGCGGACGGGCTCGGCGCGTCGACCGGTGAGGCGCCGCCGCCCGGGGAAGCGGACGGCGAGGTCCTCGACCTCGACCAGCCAGCGGTCGGGAGCGGCGGGCGGCCGCTGCGCGAAGGTGAGGGAGGGCGACGGGTCGTCGACGGTCGGCAGCGCTGTGCCGGGCACGGTCTCCCGGGTCAGCGCCGCCCCCACCAGGGCCCGGGTGTAGGGCTGTCGCGGCGCGGCCAGCAGCTCGCCGGTCGGCGCGGACTCCACCGGCCGGCCGTCGCGCAGCACCAGGGTCCGGTCGGTCGTCCCCGCGACCACGCCGAGGTCGTGGCTGACCAGCAGCACCGCGGTGCCGTGCTCACGCTGCAACTCGCCCAACAGGTCCAGGACCTGCCGCTGGACGCGGGCGTCCAGGGCGGTGGTCGGCTCGTCGGCGATCAGGACGTCGGGGTCGTTCATCAGCGCCATGGCGATCATCACCCGCTGGCGCATGCCGCCCGAGAACAGGTGCGGGTAGTCCCGGACCCGGGCGGCCGGGATGCCGACCCGGTCCAGCATGGCGGCGGCGCGCCGGCGGGCCTCGGCGCGGCCGGTGCCGGGGTGGTGCAGCCGGTACATCTCGGCCAACTGCGCGCCGACACCGTGGAACGGGCTGAGCGAGGTGAGCGCGTCCTGGAAGACCAGCGCGATCCGCCCGCCGCGCACCTCGCGCAGCACGGCCTCGTCCGCGCCGACCAGCTCCCGGCCGCCGAGCCGGATCGAGCCGGTGACGGTGGTGGTGCGCGGGTCGTGCAGGCCCAGGACGGCCAGCCCGGTCGCGGACTTGCCCGACCCGGACTCGCCGACCAGGCCGAGGACTTCGCCCCGGGCGAGGTCGAAGGAGAGGCCGCGGACGGCCCGCACGGGCGCGCCGCCGCGCGGGTCGGCGAAGGCGACGGACAGGTCGCGGACGCTCAGCACCGCTTCGGTGGAGGGGGTCATCGGAACTCCAGGGGGTCAGCTGAGGCGGATGCGCGGATCGAGCCAGGCCACCGCGAGGTCGGCCAGGGCGACGAACAGCACCACGAAGCAGGCGGCGAGCAGCACGGCGCCGACCACGGCCGGCAGGTCCTGGCCGGCGACGGCCTCGGCGGCGAAGGCGCCGACGCCGTTCAGCCCGAACACCGTCTCGGTGATCACCGCGCCGCCGAGCAGCGCGCCGGCCTCCAGGCCGAGCAGCTGCACCAGCGGTCCGGCGGCGCCGCGCGAGGTGTACTTGAGGTGGGTGCGCAGCCGGCCGAGGCCCTTGCCGCGGGCGGTGCGCACGTACTCCTCGTTCATCGTCTCCAGCAGCTGGGAGCGCGAGAGCCGGGCGAAGACGGCGGAGTTGACGAAGCCGAGGACGAGCCAGGGCAGCAGCATCCCGCCGGCCCAGGCGGCCGGGTCCTCGCCCGGCGGGGTGTAGGAGGGCAGCGGCAGCAGGCCCGTCGAGTAGACCAGCGCCCACTGGGCGACGTAGCCGAGGAAGTAGATCTGCACGCTGGCGCCGACCAGGGTGAAGCCGGAGAGCAGCCGGTCCGTCCTGGTCCGGTGGCGCAGGGCGGAGACGAAGCCGGTCCCGAGGCCGAACAGGACCAGTACGGCGAGCGCGCCGGCGGTGAGCGAGAAGGTCACCGGCAGGTGGTCGACCAGGGCCTCGGTGACGGGCTGGTGCAGTCGGTAGGAGTAGCCGAGGCAGGGGGCGTCGCAGTGGATGACGGAGCCGTCGACATCGCTGATGTCCCGTCCGGCGACCACCCCGGCGAGGTAGTCGGTGTACTGGGTGAGCAGCGGCTGGTCCAGGCCCATGCTCTGGCGGACGGACGCGACCTGGCCGGAGTCGCAGCGCGGGCCGCAGGCCGCGCGGGCCGGGTCGGCGGGGGCGGCGTAGAAGAGGGCGAAGGCGGCGGCGGAGACCGCGACCAGGACGGCGAGGGCCTGGAGGGTCCGCCGCAGGGCGAAGGAGAGCATGGCCGGTCCGGGGTCGAGGAGGGAGCGGGCGGAGGGAGGAAGTGGAGGAGGCGGGCGGTGGAGCGGACGAGAGGGAGGGAGCCGGTGGCCCGGCCCGCGGCACGGGCCGGGCCACCGGGGCGGTCAGGACGTCGGGGCGGTCAGGACGTCGGGCGCCCGGGCGTCAGGACTTGAGGTACAGCCAGGCCGGGCTGACCGAGCCGTAGATCGGGTGGACGAACGCACCGCCGACGTTGCTGCCGCGCAGCTGGTTCACGGTCGGGTAGGCGAAGGGCAGCACCGGCACGTCCTTCATCACGGTCTGCTCCAGCGCGTACAGCTCCTTGGCCTTGGCGCGCGGCTCGCCGATCTGGTTGATCCGGTCGATCTCCTTGTCCACCTCGGCGTTGCGGTAGCGGGCCGAGTTGAGGTCGCTGCCGGCGCGGCCGTCGAAGGAGAACGGGACCAGCGTGGACGGGGTCGGCCAGTCGACCGAGCTGGTCTCCTCGAACAGGTCGTACGGGGAGTCGGCGCGGTGCGCCTCGTCCAGCAGCGCCTTGGCGTCGACCGGCTTCGGCACGATGGTGATCCCGGCCTTGGCGAAGCCCTCGACCAGCACCTGGGCGACCCGCTGCCCGTTCGGCGTGTTGGCGTACGCGTAGGTCAGCGGGGCCGGCGGCTGCTTGGCCTTGGCGAGGGCCTGCTTGGCGGCCTCCGGGTCGCCCTCCGGCTTGGCCGGGTACAGGTCGTACTTCTGCCAGTCGACCAGCGCGGGGGAGCTGAGCGTGGTGGCCAGCTCGCCGACCCGGGGGCCGCCCTGGACCTGGCGGGCCTGCTGGCGCGGGTAGGCGAGCTGGAGCGCCTTGCGGACCTCCAGGTCCGGCACCCGCTCGTTGTTGATCACGATCTGGGTGACGAAGGCGCCCTGCCGGCCGGAGACCACCAGGTCCTTGGCCTTGGGGTCGGTGTCGACGGTCTGGTAGAGCTCGGGGGAGAGCTGGGTGGCCACCGTCGTCGCGTCGGCGCCGCCGTCGCGGCCGGAGAGGATCTCCTGGTTGATGTTGAGCGCCTCCTTGCCGAAGGTGAAGACGAACTTCTCCGGGTACTGGTTGCGGATCGGGTCGGTCGCCGCCTTCCAGTTCGGGTTGCGCTCCAGCACCAGCCGGGTGTTCTGGACGTGCTCGACGATCCGGTACGGGCCGCTGGAGAACGGCAGGCGGTCGTAGTCCGTGCCGGTGTCCTTGTCCTTGCGCACCGGCGAGGAGGAGGACTGCGCGGCCATGTACGGCACGTCCGCCTGCGGCTGCGGGAAGTGCAGGACGAGGGTGCGGTCGTCCGGGGTCTCGATCGCGGCGAGGTCGCCGTCCTGCGGGCCGCCGTACTTCTTTCGGGCGTCGTCGTAGCCGGCCTCGCCGGTGAGCCAGAGCGGCCAGTACGGCGGGCCGACCTCGTAACCCTTGCCGAAGGAGCGCTCGATGCCGTACTTGACCTGCTGGGAGGTGATCGGCTGGCCGTCCTCCCAGCTCACGCCCTCCTTCAGCTTGTACGTCCAGGTGCGGCCGCCGTCGGTCGAGGTCCCGGTGTCGGTGGCGAGGTCGCCGACCAGCTTGGCCTTGCCGTCCACCACCTGGTACTGGGTCAGCTGGCGGCCCCAGAGCAGCGAGGTGTTGTAGGCGGCGCCCGCGTAGACCTTCTGCGGGTCGAGGTGGCGGAAGTCGGTGGTGTTGTAGATGTTCACGGTGCCGCCCGGCCGGGCGCCGGCGACGGCGGGGGCCGGGCCGGCGCTCTCCTGCTCGGTGCCGAGCGCGGCGGTCAGCGGCGAGGTCTCCTTGGCGGTGCCGGCAGCGCCGGTGCCGGAGGTGGAGCCCGCGCCGGCCGAGCAGGAGGTCGCCAGCACCGCGGTGGCGATGACGGCGAGGGACGGTTTGATCCAGCGCATGGCGAATCTCTCCTTGCCCCGGTGGACGGGGCGGCTAGGTGAAAGGGAGGAGGGGAGGCGGTTCTGGAAGGACGGCGGGTCCTCGGCGGGAGCGCCGTTCCCGGGCGGGAGGGCCTTCCCGAACCGGGACGGCCCTTCCTGCCAGGAAAGGCTCTTCCCGGGCCGGGAGGGCCTTCCCGGCCGGGGTCACGCTCCGGCGGACG
Organism: Kitasatospora sp. NPDC059327; assembly: GCF_042752535.1. NCBI lineage: Bacteria > Bacillati > Actinomycetota > Actinomycetes > Kitasatosporales > Streptomycetaceae > Kitasatospora > Kitasatospora sp. NPDC059327. The sequence goes on from NZ_JBHYYB010000045.1 coordinate 17,970, forward strand.
GCCGTGCCCGGGTGGTGGCGTCGCCCGGGGGGGGTCTCAGCGCACGGCGCGTGGGTCGAGCGCGTCCCGGACGGCGTCGCCGAGCAGGTTGAAGGCGAGCACGAAGAGCAGCAGCGCCACACCGGGGAAGAACATGTACGTCGGGTCGGCCTGGAAGACCTCGGAGCCCCGGGCGATCATCCGTCCCCAGTCCGGGATCGGCTCGTTGATCCCGACGCCGAGGAAGGACAGCACCGCCTCGGAGGCGACGAAGGCCGGCACCGCCATCGTGGTGTGCACCAGGAGCTGCGCCCGGACATTCGGCAGGAGTTCACGGAACACGATATGGAATCCGCTCGCGCCGAGGGCCCGCGCGGACTGCACGAAATCCCTTTCCCGAAGTGACCGGACGGAGGCCCGCAGGGAAAGCGCGAGCGGAATCCAGCCGAACGCGGAGAACACCAGGATCAGGACCAGGAACTGCATCCACTCCGGTTCCGCGGTGCCGGGATCGACCAGCCGGGACTGGATGACGGGGCTGAGCGCGAGCAGCAGGAGCAGCGTCGGAAAGGCCAGTAGGACATGGGAGAGGAAGCCGAAGAGCCGGTCCGTGACCCCGCCCAGGTAGCCGACCGCGACGCCGACCAGCACCCCGAGCGTGGTGGTGACGGCGGCCGCGGCGAAGGCGATCAGCAGGGAGGTGCGGATGCCGTACAGGAGTTGGGTGAGCACGTCGCGGCCGAGGCCGGGCTCCAGGCCGAACCAGAAGTCGCCCGAGATCCCGCCGTTCGGCGCCATCGGCAGCCCGCCGTCGCTGAGCAGGCCGGGCAGGTTCTGGCCGTAGTGCTCGACCGGGTTCCTGCCGTACAGGGCGGCGATCAGCGGAGCGGCGAGCGCGAGCAGCAGGAAGAGCAGGACGACCACGAGGGCGGCGGTGCCGACCCGGTCGCGGCAGATCCGGCGGAGCAGGCCCTGCGGGGCGGGCGCGGCGGCGGGCGTCCCGTCCGCGGACACCTCGGCGTCGGCCCCGGGGGGCTCGGTGACTGTCTCTACCGCTGGCATGAGAGGCGTACTCCCCGAATTCTCCGCCGCCCCGTGGGTGAGGGTGCGCTGGTGTGCATTTCCGGCCCGGCCCGCGGGGGTTTCCCGGTGACCTGACGAACGCCATCAGATCGGACCTCGGCGGACTTCCGCAAATCATTCCCGGCGGAGTTCGGGTGCCATGTTTCGTGGAATGTGACGGCTTCATTCCGCTGCAATACTGCCGTTGCAGGAGAACGGGCATATCATGACAAAAGCTTCAGTCCGTCCCGCATTCTGAGATCTCCGCCACACCCGTGGGCACATTGGTACGATCCCGGTGAGCCGCGACTGGCGCGCACGGATGGAATCGACCATCGGGAAGCGGCTCCGTGCACCCGCACGCCAAGTTGCCGAGCGCCTGGGCCGTCCGTACTCGTCCGTCCGTCACGAGGAGACCGCCTTGGCCACCCCTGCCACGCCCACCGGCCCCGCCGCCCCGCACGACGCCGCGCCGCACACCGCCGCGCCGCACACCGCCGCGAGCGGCACCGCCAACACCGCCTTCCGCAGCGCGCTCGACGTCGTCCGCGAGGTGGAGCCCCGGATCGCCGCCGCCATCGGCCAGGAGATCGAGGACCAGCGCGCCTCGCTCAAGCTCATCGCCAGCGAGAACTACGCCTCCCCGGCCGTCCTGCTCGCGATGGGCAACTGGCTCAGCGACAAGTACGCCGAGGGCACCGCGGGCCGCCGCTTCTACGCCGGCTGCCGCAACGTCGACACCGTCGAGACGATCGCCGCCGAGCACGCCCGCGCGCTCTTCGGCGCCGACCACGCCTACGTCCAGCCGCACTCCGGCATCGACGCCAACCTGACCGCCTTCTGGGCCGTCCTCTCCCAGCGCGTCGAGAGCCCCGCCCTGAAGCGCGCCGAGGTCCGCAACGTCAACGACCTCACCGAGCAGGACTGGGCCGAGCTGCGCCGCGAGCTCGGGAACCAGCGGATGCTCGGCATGTCCCTCGACACCGGCGGCCACCTCACCCACGGCTTCCGGCCGAACATCTCCGGCAAGATGTTCGAGCAGCGCAGCTACGGCACCGACCCGGTCACCGGCCTGATCGACTACGACGCGCTGCGCGCCACCGCCCGCGAGTTCCGCCCGCTGATCCTGGTGGCCGGCTACTCCGCGTACCCGCGGCTGGTCAACTTCCGCCTGATGCGCGAGATCGCGGACGAGGTCGGCGCGACCCTGATGGTCGACATGGCGCACTTCGCCGGCCTGGTCGCGGGCAAGGTCCTCACCGGCGACCACGACCCGGTCCCGCACGCCCACATCGTCACCACCACCACCCACAAGTCGCTGCGCGGCCCGCGCGGTGGCATGGTGCTCTGCACCGCCGAGCTGGCCGAGCACGTCGACCGGGGCTGCCCGCTGGTGCTCGGCGGTCCGCTCTCGCACGTGATGGCCGCCAAGGCGGTCGCCTTCGCCGAGGCCCGTCGTCCCGAGTTCCGGACGTACGCCCGGCGCGTGGTGGACAACGCGCAGGCCCTCGCCGAGGGTCTGCTGCGCCGCGGCGGCACGCTGGTCACCGGCGGCACCGACAACCACCTGGTGCTCGCGGACGTCTCCGGCTACGGCCTGACCGGCCGTCAGGCCGAGGCGGCGCTGCTGGACTCGGGCATCGTCACCAACCGCAACTCCGTCCCGCGCGACCCGAACGGCGCCTGGTACACCTCCGGTGTCCGGCTCGGCACTCCCGCGCTGACCACCCGGGGCCTGGGCACCGGCGAGATGGACGAGATCGCCGCCCTGATCGACACCGTCCTGCGCGGGACCACCCCCGTCGCCACCTCGGCCGGCGCCCCCTCCAAGGCCCAGTACACCCTGGACGACACCCTCCGCGAGGGGGTCGTCAAGCGCGCCGCCGACCTGCTCGCGGGCTTCCCCCTCTACCCGGGCGTCGACCTGGTCCGACCGGCCTGACCCCCGCGCGGCCGACCCCCAAGGGGGACCGGTACCGCCGGTCCCCCTCGGGGGTCACCGCCGCCTCAGTACTGCAGCGACTTGTGCTGCAGGAACTCCTCCAGGCCGTGCCGGCCGAGCTCACGGCCGAGGCCCGAGTTCTTGTAGCCGCCGAAGGGGGCCAGCGGGTTGAAGCGGCCGCCGTTGAGGTCGACCTGGCCGGTGTCGAGGCGGCGGGCGAAGGCGGCCGCGGTGGCCGTGTCCGCCGCCCAGACGCCGCCGGCCAGACCGTACTCGGTGCCGTTGGCCAGTTCCGCGGCGTGCTCCTCGTCCCGGTAGGCCAGGACGGCCAGGACCGGTCCGAAGACCTCCTCCTGGGCCACCGTCATGTCGTTGGTGACGTCGGCGAGGATGGTCGGCAGCACGTAGAAGCCGGTCTCCAGGCCCGCCGGGGCGTCCGCGCCGCCGACGACCAGGCGGGCGCCCTCGGCGAGCGCGCCGGTGATGTAGCCGCGCACCCGCTCGCGCTGCCGGGCACTGACCACCGGGCCGATCCGGGTCCGCGGATCGGCCGGGTCGCCGGGCACGTACTTGGCGGCCGCCTTCGCGGCCAGCGCCACCGCCTCCTCGTACTGGTCCTGGTGCACCAGCAGTCTGGTCCAGGCACTGCACGTCTGGCCGGAGTTGGCGAAGACGTTGGCGATGTTGACGTTGACCGCGCGGGCCAGGTCGGCGCCGGGCAGCACCACGTTGGCCGACTTGCCGCCCAACTCCAGTGCCACCCGCTTGATGCCCCGCCCGGCGGTCTCGGCGACGGTCCGGCCGACGGCGGTGGAGCCGGTGAACGAGACCACGTCCACCTCCGGGTGCCCGACCAGCGCCGTACCGGCCGCCGCACCGGTGCCGGTCACCAGGTTGAACACGCCGGCGGGGAAGCCCGCCTCGTCGACCAGCCGCGCGAACAGCCGGGCGACCAGCGGGGTGTCCTCGGCGGGCTTGAGGACCACCGGGCAGCCGGCGGCCAGGGCCGGCACCACCTTGGCCACGATCTGGTGCAGCGGGTAGTTCCACGGCGTGATCGCCGCGACCACCCCGGCCGGCTCGGCGAGCACCACCGAGTTGCCGATCCGCTCCTCGAAGGGGTAGTCGGCGAGCAGGGCGAGGTACGAACCGGCGACGGCGACCGGCAGGCCCGCGTGCACGGCGGTCGCGAAGCCGACGGGCGCGCCCAACTCGGCGACCACGGTGGCGGCGATCTCCTCCTGGCACCCGGCCAGGCCGTCCCGCAGCCGGGTGAGCGGCCCCAGCCGCTCCTCGCGGGAGGTGGCGGCCCAACCGCGGGCCGCCCGGCGGGCGGCGGCCACGGCGGCGGCCACGTCGGCCGTGCCGCCGGCGGGGACGGTGGCGAGCACCTGCTCGGTCGCCGGGTTCAGCACCGGAATCGACCCGGCGTCCAGGGAGGGCCGCCATTCGCCGTCGATGTACTGGTCGCCGTACTGGGTGCTGTGCTCAGCGTCCTGCTGCACCGGGTGGTCCTCTCGTCTGATCGTCCGTCGAAGGAGCGTCGCTAGTCAGAGGGCCAGTCAAGGGTGCCCGAGCGGCCCGGCGCAAGAGCCTGATCAACGCGCCCCGCACACGCGCCGGTCCACGCCCCACGCCGTACCGGTCCGCGCCCCGCACCGTGCCCGTCCGGGCCCCGCGCCGTACCCGTTCACACCGCCCGCCGCACCCCTCCGGGCACGCACCGCGGTCGGGTCACCGGGTGACCACGCAGCGCGATCCCCGGGGCGGCCGACCGCCGTCGGGTCCCCCGGGAAGATCGTTCCGGCGGATGGTGGCGCACCGGGCGCCCGCGCGGCAGTATGGACGAACCGGTGCTCCCCGTTCCGCTCTCCCCCGGCGTGCCCAGATTCACGCATTGGCCGAAAAGGTTCGTGCGATATCTCCTCAACTCCGGACAGCGGGCGGTAGATTGCGGCGCACTCCGGCGCGCGGGACTACCGTGGGCAGCGGGTTCGAGCGGCGTCCGCCCACGCCGGTCCGCAGGCTGCTCCGGAACGCGGGGCGGTGACCTCCGTCGCCGGCTCGCGCATCCCGATATCACGCGTGTCCGTACCAGAGATCGTTCCCAGTGGTCGTCCGCATCGTCCGCATCGTGTAAGGAGCAACCTCGTGACCGACGCCGCGTTGAGCGCCGAGCAGAGCCGGCCCGTCGAACCGGCCCTGCTCGATGACGTACCCGGCTGGTTCTGGGACCACGACCGGCATCTCTTCGAGTGGTTCCTCGCCCGCCAGGAGAAGGCCGGCGTCACCGGTGACCTGCTGGAGATGGGTGCCTACCTGGGGCGCAGCGCGATCGTGATCGGCGGCCACCTGCAGCCCTCGGAGACCTTCACGATCTGCGACCTGTTCGACTCGGACGCCCCGGACGACGAGAACGCCGCCGAGATGTCGATGTCCTACCGGAAGTCGCTGACCCGGACGGCGTTCGAGTCCAACTACCTCTCCTTCCACGACAAGCTGCCGGAGATCATCCAGGCGCCCACCTCGGTGCTCGACGGCGGCCGCATCCCGGCCGGCGCGTTCCGCTTCGTCCACATCGACGCCTCGCACCTGTACGAGCACGTGGTGGGCGACCTCCGGGTGGCCCGGGCGGCGCTGCAGCCGCAGGGCGTGGTGGCGCTGGACGACTACCGCTCCGCCCACACGCCCGGCGTGGCCGCCGCCACCTGGGAGGCGGTGTTCAACCACGGCCTCACCCCGATCGTGTTGACCGAGGGCAAGTTCTACGGCACCTGGGGCGATCCCGAGCCCGCCCAGCGCGACCTGCTGGACCGGGTCGGACTGGCCGAGGGCTGCGAGCTCACCGTCGAGACGCTGAACGGCCGGCGGGTGCTGCGGATCAACGGCACCTCCGAGGGCATCGCCCCGTTCCGGCCCTCGCGCCACCGTGACCGGCTGGTCGTCGAGGCCGCCCGGCGGGAGGCCGAGCAGGCGCGGGCGGAGGCGCTGCGCGCGCAGCAGGAGGCCGACGTCGACCTCGCCGTCCGCCGCGCCCGGGCCGCCGAGCGCCGCCGCCCCGCCAACGTGGCCAAGCGGGTCGCGGGCGACCTCCTCCCGCCCGTGGTGACCTCCGCCATCCGCCGCGCCCGCCGCGGCTGACGGCCCCGGGGGCGAAGGCGTACGCGGGGGAGCGGTAGGGCGGCCGCGGAAACGCCCCAGGGGGCGCACCGATCCATCGGTGCGCCCCCTGGGGCGGGTGAGGCGGCCGCGGCTCAGACCCGGGTCCGGTCCCCGCCCTGACGGGGGACGGCGGCCTGCCCGTCCTGGGTGCTCTCGGCGGCCGCGGTCTCGGCCAGCTCGCGCTTGACGGCGTCCAGGGAGGGGTTGGCCCAGGCGCTGGCCACGCCCCAGTGGTAGAAGGCGAGCCCGATCGCGGCGACGATCAGCAGGTCCCAGCCCTCGGGGAGGTAGCCCCGGCCGCCGAAGTCGGTGCTGCCGGCCCAGGAGACGGCGGCCATCACGAACAGGTAGGCGATCATCCAGGCGCCGGCCTTGAGGTGCGGCTTGAGCTCGGCCCACGGCTTGCGCAGCTCGTACCAGGCCCAGATCGGCAGGCCGGCGGCCATCAGCAGGATGACCTTGCCGGTCAGCGGCCAGCGGGCCCAGTAGAGCACCAGCGAGCCGAAGACCATCGCCACCGGGGCGATCACCGGCATGGCGCGCAGCCGGACCGGTCGCGGCAGCTCGGGTGCGAGACGGCGCAGTGCCATCACCGCGACCGGGCCGGTGACGTAGGAGATCACGGTGGCGACCGAGACGATCTCGGCGAGCGAGCCCCAGCCGCGGAAGACGGCCAGGAAGAGGAAGGCGATCAGCAGGTTGAGCAGCAGGGCCGGCCGGGGGATGCCGGTCTTGGGGTCCACCCGGCCGAAGATCTTGGGCAGGTGGCCGTTGTCCTGCACGCCGTGGATCATGCGCGAGGTGGTGGCGGCGTAGATCATGCCGGTGCCGCTGGGGGAGACGAAGGCGTCCGCGTACAGCAGCAGGGCGAGCCAGTTGAGGCCCCAGGCGATCGAGAGGTCGGCCAGCGGGGAGGTGTAGCCGAGGCCGCTCCAGCCGTTGCCGAGGTCCGCCGTCGGGACGGCGCCCAGGAAGGCCACCTGCAGCGCGACGTAGATCACCAGGGCGATCAGGATCGAGCCGATCACGGCCTTGGGCAGCGACTTGCCGGGGTCGCGGGCCTCGCCGGCCAGGTTCAGCGGGGACTGGAACCCGTTGAACGCCCAGACGATGCCGGAGACGGCGACCGCCGTGAACACCGCGCTCCAGCCGTTCGGCGCGAAGCCGCCGTGGTCGGTGAAGTGGGCGGTGTCGAAGTGCGCGAGGAGCAGGGCGCCGGCCGTCAGCGTCGGCACGACCACCTTGAACACCGTGATCGCGGTGTTGGTCTTGGCGAACAGCGTGATCGCGAACCAGTTCAGCGCGAAGTAGCCCACCAGCAGCACGCTCGCCACGGCGACCCCGCTGACCGACAGTTCCTGTCCGTCGAACAGCCCCCGTGCCCAGCCGAAGTGCCAGGAGCTCATGTACTGCACGGAGGCGGTGGCCTCGCCCGGGATCACCGAGACGATGGCGATCCAGTTGGCCCAGGCCGCCAGGTACCCGGCGAGCGAGCCGTGCGAGTACTGCCCGTACCGCACCATCCCGCCGGCCTTGGGGAACATCGACCCGAGCTCGCTGTAGGTCAGCGCGATGGTGAGCGCGACCGCGGCCCCGATCACCCAGGCGACGATCGAGGCCGGCCCGGCGAGGCGCGCCGCGCGCTCGGCGCCGAAGAGCCAGCCGGATCCGATGATCGAGCCCAGCCCGACGGCTGTGAGGCTGATGGTGCCGAGCGAACGGCGGTAGTGCTGATGGGAAGCCGTCGTCGACTCGGGCGCGCTCAACGTTATCGGTCCTCTGTCTCCTGGGGTTCCGGACAAACGCACAGCAGACTATGGTGCGAAATAGGACGAAAACCTCAAATAAAGCTCAGATCATCCGATTGTTGCCATCTCGTGTCCGATGATCGGACACGCACGAACCCGCGGGTGGTCGGTCGGTCGCGTTCCCGTCGGTCGCGTTCCCTGTCCGCCCCGCCCCCGTGCTCCCGACACGGTTCGGGACGCGGCTGTGGCGGCGCGAGGTCGTGGCCGGCGCGAAGTCGCGGCCCACGCGAAGCCACGGTTCGGGGCAAAAAGAAATTCCCCGCGGGATCTCTCGCGAGATTCCCACGGGGAATTGTTCTGTGTCCGAGGGGGGACTTGAACCCCCACGCCCGATAAAGGGCACTAGCACCTCAAGCTAGCGCGTCTGCCATTCCGCCACCCGGACGGGGTGTGTGCTTCGGGGGCTTTTCGCTCGCCCCCTTGGCGACAGAGAGAACATTACCAGGGTTCTGGAGTGCTTCTCACCTGCGTTTCCCCGGTCGGGACCACCGGGGTGGCAGGGACGGGTCGCAGAGGTGAGCGAAGCGGTGGTTCCGGGGCGGGAAACGGTCGGACTGGGAGTGGCGTGCGGTCGGAACCGGGCGGGAGTGGTCCGACACGGGCAACTTGTCGACGGTGCGACCGTGCCGGTGGCGGCTCTCCTAGCCTCTGTGAACCGAGGGCGCCATGAGCGGAACGCCTGATTCCCGGGGTCGCGGACGAAGGGCGGCTGGACGTGGAGCAGATCAGCGAGGCGGCGGAGGCCGAGCCGAGACGGGTGGAGAACGTTCCCGGCTGCCCGGGAGCCGCACCGACCGGACTCGCGCCGAGGGGAGTCCCGCCGGCGGGAGCCGCACCGTCGGGCGCCGCCCCGGTAGGAGCCGCACCGACCGGCGGCGTGCCGGTGCCGGGAGTCCTCCCGGTGGTCGGGGTCGCGCGGCTGCCGGCGTTGCGGGCCGGACGCCCCCGCACCGGCCCGGTCGAAGGGGTGTGGCGGTTCCCGGTCCCGGCGGTGGAGGCCTCGGTGCCGCGGACCAGGCACGCGGTGCGGGACCGGCTGCTGGCCCAGGGGATGGCGGGGGTGCGCTACCAGGAGCTGGTGGACGACCTGCTGCTGATCGTCTCGGAGCTGGTGGGCAACGCGGTGACGCACGCCGCCGAGCTGTCGCCGGAGGTGACCACCGAGCTCACGGTCGGCTCGGGCTGGGTGCGGGTGTCGGTCGAGGACGGCGATCCGTACCGGCCGAAGGCCCTGGAGAGCGACGCCGGACGGACCGGCGGGCGGGGGCTGCTGCTGGTGAAGAGCGTCACCCTGCAGGCCGGCGGGGTCTGCGACGTGGAGCGGACGGGGGAGGGCGGCAAGGTGGTCTGGGCCTCGCTGCCCGTCCCCCCCGAGGACGTGCGGTAGCGGGCGGCCTACCAGTCCCGGCCGGCGATCTCGCGGATGCCGGGCAGCGCGGCCTCGAAGACGGTCTGGAACCAGACCGAGAACGGCCGGTCCTCCCGCAGCTCGCGCAGCTCCTGCGCGGACACGAAGGCGAAGTCGTCCACCTCGTCGGGGTTCGGCTCGACCGGGGCGGTGACCAGGCCGACGAACAGGTGGTTCCACTCCCGCTCGATCAGGCCGGAGGCCTCGTCCGGCAGGTCGTACCGGACGGTTCCGGCCTCGCAGAGGAGCGCCGGTGCGACGCCCAGCTCCTCGGCGGTGCGCCGGGCGGCCGCGACGAACGGCGGCTCGTCGGGGTACGGGTGGCCGCAGCAGGTGTTCGACCAGACGCCGGGGGAGTGGTACTTGCCGAGGGCGCGGCGCTGGAGCAGCAGCCGGCCCTGGCGGTCGAAGAGGAACACCGAGAAGGCGCGGTGCAGCCGGCCCGGCTGCTGGTGGGCCCAGAGCTTCTCGGCGGTGCCGGTCGTGACGCCCTCGTCGTCGACGAGCTCCAGCAGGATCTCGGCGCCCGCGGGCGCCCCGGCCGCGGCTCCGGGGTCGGCCGACACGTCGGTCTCCACGTCGAGACCGGTGTCGATCTCCGAGGTGAAGTGCGTCGGGTTGGTCGGCAGACTCTGGGGCATGAGGCCTCTTTCGGGGGCAATGGGAGCACCGGCGGCGTCCTGCCCCAGTCTGCCGTACGGGTGGCGGTCCGCAGGCGTCCCACACACAACAGGGCGGATCATGACCGTTACCGGACCATTCCTGGCATCGGAATGGGCGCCGGATTAGCAGGGGTGTTCGTGATCCGTTCGGCACGCGTTCGATTCGGTCGGTGCGCGGGGGAGAACCGACACCGCGGCCGCACCGCTCCTTCACCGCGGTCCGGCCCGGTGCCCGTCCGGGCCCCGGCCGCGTTCGGGCTGGTCGTCGCGGTCGCCTACCATCACATACGACACGGTGCCCGCATCCTCGCCGGCACCGGCGCGCCACCCCGACGGCATTGCGGCGGCGCACGGCCCGGCGGCTTGCGGCAGCGCACAGCCCGACGGCCGGTAGCGGCGCGCGGCCCGACGGACCAGCACAGCACGACGGATCAGGAGACCCCGCATGATCGGCCTCGTTCTGGCAGCCGGCGCCGGCCGCCGGCTGCGCCCGTACACCGACACCCTGCCGAAGGCGCTGGTGCCGGTCGACGGGGAGCGGACCGTCCTGGACCTCACCCTCGGCAACTTCGCCGAGGTGGGCCTGCGCGAGGCGGCGATCGTCGTCGGCTACCGCAAGGAGGCGGTCCAGGACCGCAAGGCGGCCCTGGAGCAGAAGTACGGCGTGAAGCTCACCCTGGTCGAGAACGACAAGGCGGAGGAGTGGAACAACGCCTACTCCCTCTGGTGCGCCCGCGAGCTGTTCGGCGAGGGCCTGCTGCTGGCCAACGGCGACACCGTCCACCCGGCCTCCGTGCAGCGGACCATGCTGGAGGGCAACCTGCGGCTCACCGAGGAGGGCCGTGCCCCCGGCATCCTGCTCGCCCTGGACACGGTGAAGAAGCTCGCCGACGAGGAGATGAAGGTCGTCGTCGACCCGGCCGCGGGCATGCGGCGCATCACCAAGCTGATGGACCCGGCGGAGGCGACCGGTGAGTACATCGGTCTCACCGTGATCAACCCGTCCGCCGCCGCCGATCTCACCGACGCGCTGCGCACCACCTACGAGCGCGACCCGCAGCTGTACTACGAGGACGGCTACCAGGAGATGGTCGACCGCGGCCTGCGGATCGACGTGCAGCCGATCGGCGAGGTCTCCTGGGTCGAGGTCGACAACCACGACGACCTGGCCAAGGCACGGGAGATCGCGTGCCAGTACTGACGCGGCTGGTGCCGTCGCCGGTCTTCGTCGAGATCCGCTCGGGCGCGCTGGACGCGCTCGGCGGCATCCTCGCGGACCAGCGGCTCTCCACCTCGGGCCGGATCGCGGTGGCGATCAGCAACGGCTCGGGCGCGGTGCTGCGCGAGCGCCTGGAGCCCGCCCTGCCGGGCGCCGACTGGTACAACGTCGACGACGGCAGTCTCGACAGCGCGGTGCGACTGGCGGACGCGATGCGCGGCGGCCACTACGACGCGATCGTCGGCCTCGGCGGCGGCAAGATCATCGATGCCGCCAAGTACGCGGCGGCCCGGGTCGGGCTGCCGCTGGTCGCGGTCGCCACCAACCTCGCCCACGACGGCATCTGCTCGCCGGTCTCCACCCTCGACAACGACGCCGGGCGGGGGTCCTACGGGGTCCCCGGTCCGATCGGCATCGTGGTCGACCTCGACGTGATCCGGCAGGCCCCGCCGCGCTTCGTGGCGGCGGGCATAGGCGATGTCATCTCCAACATCTCGGCCTGCGCGGACTGGGAGCTCTCCCAGGTCGAGACGGGCGAGCCGGTGGACGGACTGGCCGTGGCGATGGCCCGTTCGGCGGGCGAGAACCTCCTGCGGCACCCAGGAAACCTTCAGGATCAGGACCTCCTCACAGCGCTCGCGGAAGCCCTGGTACTGTCCGGCATCGCGATGAACATCGCCGGCAGTACCCGGCCCTCGTCGGGCGCCTGCCACGAGATCTCGCATGCCCTGGACGTGCTGTATCCCAAGCGATCCGCCCAGCACGGCGAACAGGTCGGCCTCGGGGCCGCCTTCGCCAGCTTCCTGCGGGGCGAGCGCGAGCTGACCGGTCTGATCGTGGAGCGCCTGGCGCGTCACGGCCTGCCGGTGACCGCAGCTCAGATCGGCTTCACCGAGGCGGAGTTCACCGAAGCGGTGCACTACGCTCCGAATACCCGCCCGGGCCGCTTCACCATTCTTGAGCACCTCGACCTCTCCCCATCAGCGATCAGGGACGCGTACGCCGACTATGTCCAAGCCGTCAACAGCTGACCCCGCCACGAAGGGCTCGCCCCCGGCCCCGGTGGATCTGACCCGCCGCCCCTCCGTCGAGGAACTGCGCGCGGTGATCCACCCGGAGGGCATGCTCCAGCGCCGCAGTGCGGAGCACTGGGCCGGCCGCCTCTACATGCGGCGGATCTCGCTGCGGATCACCCGCGTGCTCTCCACCGTGACGGCGATCACGCCCAACGGCCTGACCTACCTGATGATGGTCACCGGCATCCTGGCCGGGGCCGCGCTGATCATCCCCGGCCTCGCCGGCGCGATCCTCGGCGCCCTGCTCATCCAGGTCTACCTACTGCTGGACTGCGTGGACGGCGAGGTCGCCCGCTGGCGCCGGCAGACCTCGCTCACCGGCGTCTACCTGGACCGGGTCGGCCACTACATGTCCGAGGCGGCCCTGCTGACCGGCCTCGGCCTGCGCGGCTGCGACCTCTTCCACCGGGCCGGCACCACCGCCCACTGGGAGTGGGCCTTCCTCGGCACGCTGGCCGCGCTCGGCGCCATCCTGATCAAGTCCGAGACGGACCTGGTGGACGTGGCCCGGGCCCGCAGCGGTCTGACGGCGGTCGAGGACAGCGCCTCGGTGCCGCGTTCGTCCGGTGTCGCCAAGGCCCGCCGGGCGGCCTCCTTCCTCAAGTTCCACCGACTGGTGGGCGCGGTCGAGGCCTCGCTGCTCATCCTCGCCGCCGGCGTCGCGGACGCCGTGCACGGCGGGCTGTTCTTCACCCGGCTCGCGGTGGTCGTGCTGGCCGCGATCGCCATGCTGCAGACCGTGCTGCACCTGCTGAGCATCGTCCTCTCCAGCAGGCTCCGGTGAGCGCCGTGACCGGCCGGGTGCGGGCCGGCTCCGCCGACACCTTCCGGCTCGGCGCGGTCATCATCACGATGGGCAACCGCCCGGCCGAGCTGAACGCCCTGATCGAGTCGGTCCGTGCCCAGGAGGGCCCGGCCGTCGAGCTGGCCGTGGTCGCCAACGGCGCCCCGCTGCCGCCGCTCCCGGCGGACGTGCGCAGCGTCGAGCTGCCGGAGAACCTCGGCATCCCCGGCGGCCGCAACGTCGGCATCGAGCTGTTCGGCAGGGACGGCCGGGACGTCGACGCCGTCCTGTTCCTGGACGACGACGGCCGGCTGCCGGGCACCGACTCGGCCCGCCTGCTGCGCGAGGCCTTCACCGCCGATCCGGAGCTGGGCATCGTCAGCTTCCGGATCGCGGACCCCGACACCGGCGTCACCCAGCGCCGGCACGTCCCCCGGCTGCGCGCCGGCGAACCGCTGCGCTCCTCCCGGGTGACCACCTTCCTGGGCGGCGCGAGCGCCGTGCGCTGCACGGTGTTCGAGCAGGCCGGCCAGCTGCCCGCCGAGTTCTTCTACGCGCACGAGGAGACCGACCTCGCCTGGCGCGCGTTGGACGCCGGCTGGGGCATCGACTACCGGGCCGACGTGGTGCTGCACCATCCCACCACCTCGCCGGCCCGGCACGCCTCGTACTTCCACAACGTGGCCCGCAACAGGGTGTGGCTCGCCCGACGGAACCTTCCGGCCCTGTTCGTGCCTCTCTACCTGGGAACCTGGTTCCTGCTGACCCTGGCCCGCCGCCCCTCCTCGGAGGCGCTGAAGGCCTGGTGGGGCGGGTTCCGGGCGGGCTGGCGCGAACCCTGCGGTACGCGGCGGCCCATGCGATGGCGTACCGTTTGGCGACTGACCAGGCTGGGCCGACCGCCGGTCATCTGATCGTAGGTTGGGCGGCCGTGCGGTGATTTGAACCGTACGGTTCAGACGTCGTACGGTCGTCCGATCGCAGCGGCCGGTGAGCACGCACCGGCCGGACTCTCCCCCGTGATCCGAGTGGATCCCCCTCGGCGCAAGGCCGGCGGACCCCCCGCCGACCGGTCCGCCCCGACCCGATCCCGCGCGAAGGACGAATGTGTCGACAGTGAGTGAATCCGTCAGCCTCTCGGCCCCGAGGGGGGCAGACGCGGGCCTGACCCCCAAGCAGCTTGCGGACAAGTACGGTCTGGCGGTCAGCGGCAGACGGCCCGGCCTGATCACCTACTCCAAGCAGCTGTGGGCCCGGCGGCACTTCATCTGGGCCTTCGCCACCGCCCGCCTGGTGGCCCAGTACACCGACGCCAAGCTCGGCCAGCTCTGGCAGGTCGTGACCCCGCTGCTGAACTGCGCGGTGTTCTACCTGGTCTTCGGTGTGATCCTGAAGAGCAAGGACGGCTTCCCGGACGGCACCTACACCGCTTGGCTGTGCATCGGTGTCTTCGTGTTCCAGTTCACCCAGAACGCGGTGCAGTCCGGCACCCGGGCGATCTCCGACAACCTCGGGCTGATCCGCGCGCTGCACTTCCCCCGCGCCTCGCTGCCGATCGCCTTCACGGTGATCCAGCTCCAGCAGCTGCTGATCTCGATGGTCGTGCTGGTCGGCGTCGTGCTGGCCAGCGGCATCGAGCCGGGCCGCACCTGGCTGGCCGTGGTCCCGGCGCTGCTCCTGCAGTCGCTGTTCAACACCGGGGTGGCCCTGGTGATGGCCCGGATCGGTGCCAAGACCAGTGACATCTCGCAGCTCATCCCGTTCGCGATGCGGGCCTGGATGTTCCTCTCCGGCGTGATGTTCAGCATCCAGGACAAGATCAGCACCTGGCCGGAGTTCTGGCAGAAGGTGATGCAGTTCAACCCGGCCTCGGTCTACATGGACCTGGTCCGGCACGCCTTCGCGCCGGTGATCTACAACAAGCACGTCCCCCAGCACCAGGTGTTCCCGCCGCACCAGTGGACGTACGGCATCCTCTGGGCGGTCGGAATGTTCGTGATCGGATACGTCTTCTTCTGGAAGGCCGAGGAGGAGTACGGCCGTGGCTGACACCGACCTGCGAAAGGGACCGACCGTGCGGGACGCCGACGTCGCCCGCGAGCCCACCGTGGTGGTCGACGACGTGCACATCGTCTACCGGGTGCACGGCGCCGGCTCCGGCAAGGGCAGCGCGACCTCCGCGATCAGCCGCATCATCAGCCGCAAGCGCTCCGCGGGCGTGCGCGAGGTGCACGCCGTCAAGGGGATCAGCTTCACCGCGTACAAGGGTGAGGCGATCGGCCTGATCGGCTCCAACGGCTCCGGCAAGTCGACCATGCTGGCCGCCATCGCCGGCCTGCTGCCGACCGAGCGGGGCGGCATCTACACCAACGGCCAGCCCTCGCTGCTGGGCGTCAACGCGGCGCTGATGAACGAGCTCACCGGCGAGCGCAACGTCGTCCTCGGCTGCCTGGCGATGGGGATGACCCCGGCCCAGGTGCGCGAGCGCTACAACGACATCGTCGAGTTCTCGGGCATCAACGACAAGGGCGACTTCATCTCCCTGCCGATGCGCACCTACTCCTCCGGCATGGGCGCCCGTCTGCGGTTCTCCATCGCGGCGGCGAAGACCCACGACGTGCTGCTGATCGACGAGGCGCTGGCCACCGGCGACCAGGCGTTCCAGCAGCGCAGCAAGAAGCGGATCGACGAGCTGCGCGGGTCGGCCGGTACGGTCTTCCTGGTCAGCCACGACAACAGCTCGATCCGCGAGGTCTGCGAGCGGACCATCTGGATCGAGGCCGGCGAGCTGGTGATGGACGGCCCGACCGAGGAGGTCGTGAGCCGCTACGAGCGCGGCGACCGGCCGTAGCACCGCGGGGCCCGTACGGAGGGCCGGTGACCGGGGCAGCCCCGGTCACCGGCCCTCCGTCGTTCGCCGACCACCGGCCCGGTCCCCGGAGGCGGCCCCGGGGTACGCCGGGTGGCCCGCCGCTGGGCGGGTGAGCGCCCCCGCGCGCCGGGTGGGGCGCCCTTCTCCGGCGCGGCCGGTGGTGTCAGGCTGTAAGGCGCGGGGGTGGTGTGTCGGAGGTGACCCCCGATATCGGACGCGTGTCCGACTCAGGCCGGTCGTACCGAGCGGTGTAGAACGGGGGAGTGACAGCAGTGTCGGCTTCGGCCCAGCCCAGTAGTGAGTCCCGGCCCGGCGACGGGACGGTGGACGGTTCAGCGGGAGAGACGCTGGACAAGGCGAGCGCGGAGAACTTCCCGGTCGCCCCCTTCTTCCTGCCCGCCGCCTGGCGGGACGACCTGATGGCGGTCTACGGCTTCGCCCGGCTGGTCGACGACGCCGGCGACGGTGACCTGGCCGATCCGGCCGGCGCCGCCCGGCTGCTCGGGGTGGCCGAGCGGCCCCCCGTCACTCCTTCGGCCCAGTCCGGCCCGCCGGGTCCGGCGGAGGTCGCCTTCCGGCTCGCGCTGCTCGACGGGCTGGAGCGGGACCTCGACCGGGTCTTCGAGACCGCCCTGCGCCCCGGGGCCGCCGAGACCCCCCGCCACCCGCTGATGCGCGGCCTCGTCCCGCTGGTGGACCGGCACGCGCTCACCCCGGAGCCGTTCCGCCGTCTGATCGAGGCCAACCGGGTGGACCAGACCACCGCCCGCTACGCCGGCTACCAGGACCTGATCGGCTACTGCACGCTCTCCGCCGACCCGGTCGGCCGCCTGGTGCTGGCCATCGCGGGAGTCGCCACCCCCGAGCGGATCGAGCTCTCCGACGCCGTCTGCAGCGGCCTCCAGGTGGTCGAGCACATCCAGGACGTCGCCGAGGACCTCGCCCGCGGCCGGATCTACCTCCCGGCCGAGGACCTGGCCCGCTTCGGCGTCACCGAGGCGGACCTCGCCGCCCCGGCCGCCGGCCCCGCGGTGCGCGAGCTGATCGCCCACGAGGTCGACCGGGCCCGCACCCTGCTGGACCGCGGCGCGCCATTGGTAGGTACGGTTCGGGGGAGGCTTCGACTGCTCCTGGCGGGATTCACCGCCGGCGGGTACGCGGCCCTGGCGGCCGTCGAGGACGCCGGGTACGACGTGCTCGCCCAGCAGACGAAGCCGGACAAGCGCCGCCTCGCAGTGCGGGCGGCGGCCATCTTCGCGAAGGGAAGGTGAACGCCCGAGTGGCGGCATCACCACTGGCGTCGGCGCAGGTCATGGCGGCGTACCGCTACTGCGAGGCAGTCACCGGACTGCAGGCCCGCAACTTCAGCTACGGCATCCGCCTGCTGCCGGAGCCGAAGCGGCTGGCCATGTCTGCCCTCTACGCCCTGGCGCGGCGGGTCGACGACATCGGCGACGGCGAGCTCCCCGCCGATCGCAAGGCCGAGGCGCTGCTGCGCACGCGCGAGCTGCTGGACGAGATCCGGGCCGGCTCGGTCGCGGAGGACGACACCGACCCGATCAAGGTCGCGCTGGCGGACACCGCCCGGCGGTTCCCGATCCCGCTCGGCGGCTTCGACGAACTGATCGACGGCGTCGAGATGGACCTCAAGGGCGCCGAGTACCAGACGTACGAGGAGCTCAAGGTCTACTGCCGCTGCGTCGCCGGCGCGATCGGCCGGCTCTCGCTCGGCGTGTACGGCTGCGACGACCCCGAGCGCGGGGCCCGCTACGCCGACACCCTGGGCCTGGCCCTCCAGCTCACCAACATCCTGCGCGACCTGCGCGAGGACGCCCTCAACGGCCGCACCTATCTGCCCGCCGAGGACCTCGCCCGGTTCGGCTGCGAGCAGGGCTTCGCGCTGCCCCGGCCGGCGGTCGGCGCCGACTTCACCGGCCTGGTGGCCTTCGAGGCCGCCCGGGCCCAGGCGGCCTTCGAGGAGGGCCTGCGGCTGCTGCCGATGCTCGACCGCCGCAGCCGGGCCTGCACCGCGGCGATGGCCGGGATCTACCACCGGCTGCTCGGCCGGATCGCGGCCGACCCGGAGTCGGTCCTGCGCGGCCGGGTCTCGCTGCCGGGCTGGGAGAAGGCGTACGTGGCGCTTTCCGGGCTCGCCGGGGGGCGTTCTTGATTCTCGCCGCAGTTCTGTCACGCTGTGTCAGCGGGGAATCACTTATGGGTAGAGCCGTGTTGACCACCGTGTTGGGCACCACCGTGTTGACCACGAGCGCCCCGGCCAGGACCGGGTCGGGCGCCGGATGCGAGGGGGAGGGCCGATGACCGGGCGAGCCGATGCCGCGCGCCCGGCCGCCGTCGTGGTCGGCGGCGGCCTGGCAGGCATCACCGCCGCGCTCCGGCTGGCCGAGGCCGACCACCGGGTCACCCTGGTCGAGGGCCGCCCCCGGCTGGGCGGCCTGGCCTTCTCGTTCCAGCGCGGCGAGCTGACCGTCGACAACGGGCAGCACGTCTACCTGCGCTGCTGCACGGCCTACCGGGGCCTGCTCGACCGGCTCGGGGCCGGCCGGCTGGTCCGTCTCCAGGACCGGCTGGACATCCCGGTGCTCGGCGTGGCCGGGCCCGCCGACGCCCCGGTGCGCACGCTCGGCCGGCTCCGCCGGGCCGGCCTGCCCGTGCCGCTGCACCTGGCCGCCAGCCTGGCCCGCTACCCGCACCTGAGCGTGGCCGACCGCGCCCGGGTGGTCCGCGGCGCGCTCGCCCTCCAGGGCCTCGACCTCACCGACCCGGCGCTGGACGAGGTCTCCTTCGGCGACTGGCTGCGCCGCAACGGGCAGAACGAGCGCACCCTCGCCGCCCTCTGGGACCTGGTGGGCGTGGCCACCCTGAACGCCCGGGCCGGCCAGGTGTCACTGGCGCTGGCCGCGATGGTCTTCAAGACCGGCCTGCTCTCCGACCCGGGCGCCTCCGACATCGGCATGGCCGCCGTCCCGCTCGGCGTGATCCACCACGACCGGGCACTCGCCGAGCTGGAGCGGGCCGGCGTCAAGGTGCTGCTGCGCACCCGGGCCGCCGAGCTCAAGCCGTCCGCGCCGCAGCACGCCGTCCGGCTGGAGGGCGGCGAGCTGCTCGCCGCCGACACGGTGGTGCTGGCCGGCGCCCAGGACACCGCGGCCGCCCTGCTGCCGCCCGACGCCGTCGACGCCCAGCAGCGGCTGGCCGACTTCGGCACCGCGCCGATCCTCAACGTGCACGTGGTCTACGACCGCGAGGTGCTGCGCCGCCCGTTCTTCGCCGCGCTCGGCTCGCCGGTGCAGTGGGTCTTCGACCGCACCCCGCACTCCGGGTTGGCCGGGACGGAGCTGGGCCGGGCCCACCCCGGGGCCCAGTACCTGGCGCTCTCCCAGTCCGCCGTCCAGGACGAGATCGACCTGCCGGTGGCCGAACTGCGCCGCCGCTACCTGCCGGAGCTGGCCCGTCTGCTCCCGGCCGCCGCCGGGGCCGAGGTGCTGGACTTCTTCGTCACCCGTGAGCGCACCGCCACCTTCGACCCGGCCCCCGGGACCGCGGCGGTGCGCCCGCCGGCCCGGACGAACGTCCCGGGCCTGCTGCTGGCCGGCGCGTGGACGGCCACCGGGTGGCCCGCGACCATGGAAGGGGCCGTGCGCAGCGGCCACGCCGCGGCCGACGCGGCACTCGCCGGCGCCGGCACCCGGCTTCCGGTGGACCGGGGTGACGGGAGGTGGCCCAGGTGACGCAGGGCCCCGTCGCCGGTCCCGGCGACCCCGCGAGATCCGGCCGCCCCGCCGCCGGCCGCACCGGTCTCATCGACATCGCAAGCGCCCGGCCGTCCCGTGCGGCCCGGCACCACCAGGGAGAGGGAACGCACGTGGAGTCACGCACCGGCACTGCCGTCGGAGGCACGGCGCACGCCGAACCGGTTTCGGTGCCGGAGCTGCTCGCCCGCAGCCGCACGCTCTGCACCCCGCCGCTGCGGGCCGCCGTCGCCGGTCTGGCCGCGCCGATGGACACCGTGGGGGCCTATCACTTCGGCTGGATCGACCGGGACGGCACGCCGGTCGCGGGGGACGGCGGCAAGGCCGTGCGCCCCGCGCTGGCCCTGCTCTCGGCCCAGTCCGTCGGCGCCCCGGCGGAGGCCGGTGTGCCCGGTGGGGTCGCCGTTGAACTGGTGCACAACTTCTCCCTGCTCCATGATGATCTGATGGACGGTGACGAGACCAGACGGCACCGGGCCACCGCCTGGACGGTCTTCGGACCGGCCCAGGCGATCCTGGTGGGTGACGCCCTGGCCACGCTCGGTACGGAGGTGCTGCTCGACGCCGCCACCGCCGGTGGCGCGAGCCCCGCCGACGCCGCGCGCGCCGTCCGCCTGCTCACCACCGCCACCCGGCGGCTCATCGACGGCCAGGCCATGGACGTCGCCTTCGAACAGCGGGACACCGTCACCGTCGCCGAGTGCCTGGAGATGGAGGGCGGCAAGACCGCCGCCCTGCTCGCCGCCGCCTCCGCGATCGGCGCCGTCCTGGCCGGCGCCGACGACCGGGTCTCGGACTCCCTCCAGCGCTACGGCCACCACCTGGGCCTGGCCTTCCAGGCGGTGGACGACCTGCTGGGCATCTGGGGGGCCACCGAGGTCACCGGCAAGCCGCACTGGGGGGACCTCCGCCAGCGCAAGAAGTCCCTGCCGGTCGCCGCGGCGCTCGCCGAGGGCGGCGCGGCCTCGCGTCGGCTCGCCGAACAGCTGGCCGACCCGTCGGGGCGCGGCGAGGAGAGCGAGCCCGAGCTCGCCGCCCGCGCCGCGCTGATCGAGGAGGCCGGCGGCCGCGCCTGGACCCAGGAGGAGGCCCGCCGCCAGCACACGACTGCCCTCGCCGCTCTGGACGAGGTGCCCATGCCCGATGTGGTGCGCGAGCACTTCGTCGCACTCGCCGAATTCGTGGTGGTACGAGAGAGGTGACGTTACGTTGACAGCAACCGCGGACGGCCGGCTCGACCCTGAGTACGATTCCGAGCCGGTCGCGGTGGGCGACCGCCCCCCGGCGCTGCTGAGCGCCGGGCGGTGGCAGCCCGCGGGACCGGACGCCGGTGCGGCCGACCGGCCCGACCAGGAGCAGGACGGTCCGGTCTCGGCCGAGGAGGCACTCGCCCGCGCCACCACCCACCTGCTCTCGCTGCAGAGCTCCGAGGGCTGGTGGAAGGGCGACCTGGAGACCAACGTCACCATGGACGCCGAGGACTTACTGCTCCGACAGTTCCTCGGGATCCGGACGGAGGAGCAGACCAAGCCCACCGCCGAGTGGATCCGCTCCCAACAGCGGGAGGACGGCACCTGGTCCACCTTCCACGGCGGACCGGCCGAGCTCTCCACCACGGTCGAGGCCTACGTCGCCCTCAAACTCGCCGGCGACGACCCCGATGCCCCGCACATGCTCGCCGCCGCCCGCTACGTCCGGTCCGCCGGCGGCATCGCGGCCGCCCGGGTCTTCACCCGGATCTGGCTCGCGCTCTTCGGCTGGTGGCCCTGGGCACGACTGCCCGAGATGCCACCGGAGATCATCTTCCTGCCCAAGTGGCTCCCGCTGAACATCTACGCCTTCGGTTGCTGGGCCCGGCAGACCATCGTGCCGCTCACCATCGTCTCGGCCCACCGCCCGGTGCGGCCCGCGCCCTTCCCGCTGACCGAGTTGCACACCGACCCGGAGCACCCCTTCCCCGAGCGCCCGCTGGCGCCCGCCACCACCTGGGACGGCGTCTTCGAACGCCTGGACAAGGTGCTGCACGCCTACCACCGCCGGGCGCTGCGCCCGCTGCGCCGGCTCGCCCTCTCGCAGGCCTGCCGCTGGATCGTCGAGCGCCAGGAGGCGGACGGCTGCTGGGGCGGGATCCAGCCGCCCGCCGTCTACTCGCTGATCGCCCTGCACCTGGAGGGCTACGAGCTGGAGCACCCGGTGATGCAGGCCGGGCTCTCCTCCTTCGACCGCTTCACCGTGCACACCGAGGACGGCCGGCGCTGGCTGGAGGCCTGCCAGTCCCCGGTCTGGGACACCTGCCTGGCCACCATCGCGCTGGCCGACGCCGGGCTGCCGGCCGACCACCCGGCGCTGGTCTCCGCCGTCGACTGGATGCTCGCCGAGGAGATCACCCGGCGCGGCGACTGGTCCGTCCAGAGGCCCTCGCTCGCTCCCGGCGGCTGGGCGTTCGAGTTCGAGAACGACACCTACCCCGACATCGACGACACCGCCGAGGTGGTGCTCGCGCTGCGCCGGGTCGCCCACCCCGACCCCGCCAAGGTGGGCGGGGCGGTCGACCGAGGGGTCGGCTGGAACCTCGGCATGCAGTCCAAGAACGGTGCCTGGGGCGCGTTCGACGTCGACAACACCAGCACCCTGCCGAACAAGCTGCCGTTCTGCGACTTCGGCGAGGTGGTCGACCCGCCGTCCGCCGACGTCACCGCCCACGTGGTGGAGATGCTCGCCGAGGTCGGCCGGGGCAAGGAGCCGAGCACCCGCCGGGGCGTGGAGTGGCTGCTGCGCAACCAGGAGGCCGACGGCTCCTGGTTCGGTCGCTGGGGCACCAACTACATCTACGGTACCGGCTCGGTGCTGCCCGCCCTGGTGGCGGCCGGCGTCCCGGACGAGCACCCCGCGATCCGGCGCGCCGTCCGCTGGCTGGAGGACCGGCAGAACACCGACGGCGGCTGGGGCGAGGACATGCGCTCCTACGAGGACCCGGCCCGCTGGGCCGGGCGCGGCGACTCCACCGCCTCGCAGACCGCCTGGGCGCTGATGGCGCTTCTCGCGGCCGGCGAGGGGCCGGAGGGCCGGGCCAACCCGGCGGTCGTGCGGGGCGTCGACTGGCTGGTCCGCACCCAGCTGCCCGAGGGCACCTGGGACGAGCCGCAGTTCACCGGCACCGGGTTCCCGTGGGACTTCTCCATCAACTACCACCTCTACCGGCTGGTCTTCCCGGTCACCGCGCTCGGGCGGTACCTGCACGGCAGCCCCGCCACCGGCCGGGACACCGCCCCCGGCGCCAAGGGCGCCCCCGCCACCGGCAGCCCGGCGATCGGGGCGGCCCGGTGAAGCCCGCTCCCCTGCTGGTGCTCTGCGCGCTCGGCCCCGAGGTCTGGGCCCTGCGCGGCGGGGACTGGCGCGGCGCTGCCGGCGGACCGCCGGTGCTGGTCCGCACCGGCGTCGGCCGCCGCCGGGCCTCCCACACCGTCAGACGGCTGCTGACCGCCGTCCCCGGCGGCTACGGCGCCGTCGTGGTGGCCGGATTCGGGGCCGCCGTGGCCCCGGGAATAACACCCGGTGACGTCATCGTTGCGGACGGGGTGCGCGATGCCGAGGGGAACCTCTTCGCGGTGGACTCGGGGCCCGAGCTCAGCCGGGCGCTGACGTCGCGCGGGCTGACGACCCACACCGGGGTGCACCACACCGCCGACCACGTGGTGCGCGGCCTGGAGCGCCGCGCCCTGCACCTGCAGGGCGCGCTCGCCGTCGACATGGAGGCCGCCGCGGTCCTCGCCGCCCTCCAGGAGATCCGCCCGGCACTGCCCTGCGCCGTCCTGCGGGTGGTGGTCGACACCCCCGAGCGCGAGCTGCTGCGTCCGGGCACCCTGCCGGCCGGCGTCCGCGCCTGGCGCACCCTGCGGGCCACCGTGCCCGCGCTGGTGGACTGGCACCAGCGGGACCGGGCCCGGTCGGGCGGCCCGGTGTCCACGACCCTCAACCACCCCACACCCTCGACGCTCCCCCAGGAGGCGAGCTAGCCATGGCCATGCCGTTGCGCCAGACCGTGCGGGTCGGCACCTATCTCATGCAGCAGAAGCTCAAGCGACGGGACAAGTTCCCGCTGATCGTCGAGCTGGAACCGCTCTTCGCCTGCAACCTCGCCTGTGAGGGCTGCGGCAAGATCCAGCACCCGGCCGGTGTGCTGAAGCAGCGCATGCCGGTCGCCCAGGCGGTCGGCGCGGTGCTGGAGTCGGGCGCCCCGATGGTCTCGATCGCCGGCGGCGAGCCGCTGATGCACCCGCAGATCGATGAGATCGTCCGCCAGCTGGTGGCGCGTCGCAAGTACGTCTTCCTCTGCACCAACGCGCTGCTGCTGCGCAAGAAGCTGGACAAGTTCACCCCCTCGCCCTACTTCACCTTCACCGTGCACATCGACGGACTGCGCGAGCGGCACGACGCCTCGGTGGCCAAGGAGGGGACCTTCGACGAGGCGGTGGAGGCGATCAAGGAGGCCAAGCGGCGCGGCTTCCGGGTCACCACCAACAGCACCTTCTTCAACACCGACACCCCGCAGACCATCATCGACGTGCTGGACTACCTCAACGACGACCTGAAGGTCGACGAGATGATGATCTCCCCGGCGTTCGCCTACGAGAAGGCGCCCGACCAGGAGCACTTCCTCGGCGTCGAGCAGACCAGGGAGCTCTTCCGCAAGACCTTCTCCGGCGGCAACCGGCGGCGCTGGCGGCTCAACCACAGCCCGCTCTTCCTGGACTTCCTGGAGGGCAAGGTCGACTTCGAGTGCACCGCCTGGGGCATCCCCAACTACTCGCTCTTCGGCTGGCAGCGCCCCTGCTACCTGATGGCCGACGGGTACGTGCCCACCTACCGCGAGCTGATCGAGAAGACCGACTGGTCGAAGTACGGCCGCGGCAAGGACGCGCGCTGCGCCAACTGCATGGCGCACTGCGGCTACGAGCCGACCGCCGTCCTCGCCACCATGGGCTCGCTCAAGGAGTCGCTGCGCGCGCTCAGCGAGACCGTCGGCGCCAACCGCGGCCGCTGACCGCGCTCCGCCCGGCACGGGGCCGCCCCCTGTGCCGGGCGAACCCGCCACAGGGGGGCACCACCGTACTGCTCCGAGTCGTGAGGTGAACACATGTCACTGCTCTCCGGCGTCACGTCCCCGGCCGACCTGCGGAAGATCCCGGCCGCCGACCTCCCGCTCCTCGCCGACGAGATCCGCGCCTTCCTGATCGACGCCGTCACCCGGACCGGAGGCCATCTCGGCCCGAATCTCGGCGTGGTGGAGCTGACCATCGCGTTGCACCGGGTGTTCGACTCGCCGTACGACCGGATCGTCTGGGACACCGGCCACCAGAGCTACGTCCACAAACTGCTCACCGGTCGGCAGGACTTCTCGAAACTGCGCTCCAGAGGCGGCCTGTCCGGTTATCCCTCGCGCGCGGAGTCCGAACACGACCTGGTCGAGAACTCGCACGCCTCCACCGCCCTCTCCTACGCCGACGGCCTCGCCAAGGCCGCCCGGCTGCTCGGCCAGTACGACCGGCAGACCGTCGCGGTGATCGGCGACGGGGCACTCACCGGCGGCCTCGCCTGGGAGGCGCTCAACAACATCGCCGAGGCCCGGGACCGGCCGCTGGTCATCGTCGTCAACGACAACGAGCGCTCCTACGCCAGGACCATCGGCGGCCTCGCCAACCACCTGGCCACGCTGCGCACCACCCAGGGGTACGAGCGCTTCCTCGCCCTCGGCAAGGGAGCGCTGCAACGCACCCCGCTCGTCGGGCAGCCGATCTTCGACGCGCTGCACGGCGCCAAGAAGGGCTTCAAGGACGCCTTCGCCCCGCAGGGCATGTTCGAGGACCTCGGGCTCAAGTACCTCGGCCCGATCGACGGCCACGACGTGGGCGCGGTGGAGCAGGCGCTGCGCCAGGCC
This sequence comes from Kitasatospora sp. NPDC059327, assembly GCF_042752535.1. Classification (NCBI taxonomy): domain Bacteria; kingdom Bacillati; phylum Actinomycetota; class Actinomycetes; order Kitasatosporales; family Streptomycetaceae; genus Kitasatospora; species Kitasatospora sp. NPDC059327. The sequence goes on from NZ_JBHYYB010000045.1 coordinate 43,652, forward strand.
CGCGGTTTCGGCGGCCCGGTCATCGTGCACTGCCTGACCGTGAAGGGCCGCGGCTACGGTCCGGCCGAGCAGGACGAGGCGGACCGCTTCCACGCCGTCAACCCGATCGACCCGTACACCTGCCTGCCCATCTCGCCCAGTGACGGGGTCTCCTGGACGTCCGTCTTCGGCGAGGAGATGCTCGGGCTCGGCGCGGAGCGGCCGGACCTGGTCGCGATCACCGCCGCGATGCTCCAGCCGGTCGGGCTGGGCAAGTTCGCCCGGGCCTACCCGGAGCGGATCTTCGACGTCGGGATCGCCGAGCAGCATGCCGTGACCAGCGCGGCCGGGCTGGCCACCGGTGGGCTGCACCCGGTGGTCGCGGTGTACGCGACCTTCCTCAACCGGGCCTTCGACCAGGTGCTGATGGACGTCGCGCTGCACCGGCTGGGCGTGACCTTCGTCCTCGACCGCTCCGGGGTGACCGGCCCGGACGGCGCCTCGCACAACGGCATGTGGGACATGTCGATCCTGCAGGTCGTCCCCGGTCTGCGGCTGGCCGCCCCGCGCGACGCCGACCAGCTGCGGGCCCAGCTGCGCGAGGCGGTGGACGTGGCCGACGCGCCGACGGTGGTCCGGTTCCCGAAGGGGAACATCGGGCCGGCCGTGCCGGCCGTGGAGCGCGTCGGCGGCGTGGACGTCCTGCTGCGGACCGCCGAGCTGCCGGAGATCCTGCTGGTCACCGTCGGCACCACGGCGGCCGCCGGGCTGGACGCCGCGCGGCTGCTGCTGGCCGAGGGGTTCACCGCGACGGTCGTCGACCCGCGCTGGGTCAAGCCGGTCGACCCGGCCCTGCCCGCGCTGGCGGCCGCGCACCGGCTGGTCGTCACGGTCGAGGACAACGGTCGGACCGGCGGTGTGGGTGCCGCGATCGCCCAGGCGTTGCGGGACGCCGATGTGGACGTCCCCGTGCGGGTGCTCGGCCTGCCGCAGGAGTTCCTCGGCCACGCCGCCCGGGGCGAGATCCTGGAGGAGACCGGCCTGACCGGTACCGGGGTCGCCGCGCAGACCGCTGCCTTCGCCAAGAACCTGCTACCGACCAGAGGAGCGAACCAGCGCCATGCCGGCTGACCCCGACCGCACCGAAGCCCGCTTCGACCTCGCCGCCCTGCTCGCCGAGCGCGGCGGCGAACGGTACGAGCTGCACAGCCGCTACCTCAATCCGCAACTGCCGCGGATGCTGCACACCATCGGTTTCGACAAGTACTACGAGCGCGCCGAGGGCCAGTACTTCTACGACGCCGAGGGGAACGAGTACCTCGACATGCTGGCCGGCTTCGGCATCTTCGCGCTGGGGCGCCACCACCCGGTGGTCCGCGGGGCGGTCCAGCAGGTGATGGACCTCGACCTGCCCGACCTGGTCCGGTTCGACTGTTCGCCGCTGCCCGGCCTGCTCGCCGAGCGACTGCTGGGCCACGCGCCCGGGCTGGACCGGGTCTTCTTCGGCAACAGCGGCACCGAGGCGGTGGAGACGGCGCTGAAGTTCGCCCGCTGCGCCACCGGGCGCCGGCGGGTGCTCTACGCCGACCACGCCTTCCACGGGCTGACCACCGGCTCGCTCTCGGTCAACGGCGAGAGCGGCTTCCGCAAGGGCTTCGACCCGCTGCTGCCGGACACCGCGATCCCGCTCGGTGACCTCGGGGCGCTGGCCAAGGAGTTGAAGAAGGGCGATGTCGCGGCGCTGATCGTGGAGCCGATCCAGGGCAAGGGCGTGCAGGCCCCGCCGCCGGGCTGGCTGCGCGCGGCGCAGGAGCTGCTGCACGAGCACAAGGCCCTGCTGATCTGCGACGAGGTGCAGACCGGCATCGGCCGGACCGGGGAGTTCTTCGCCTACCAGCACGAGGAGGGCGTGCTCCCCGACCTGGTCTGCGCGGCCAAGGCGCTCTCCGGCGGCTACGTACCGGTCGGGGCGACGCTCGGCAAGAGCTGGATCTTCGAGAAGGTCTACTCCTCGATGGACCGGGTGCTGGTGCACTCGGCCAGCTTCGGCGCCAACGCGCAGGCGATGGCGGCGGGCCTGGCCACCCTGGAGGTGATGCGGGACGAGAAGGTGGTGGAGAACGCCCGCGCCGTCGGGGACCGGTTCCGGGAGCGGCTGACCGCGCTGGTCGACCGGTACGAGCTGCTGGCCGAGGTGCGCGGTCGCGGGCTGATGATCGGGATCGAGTTCGGCCGGCCGAGGTCGCTGAAGCTGCGGACCGGGTGGACGGCGTTGCAGGCGGCGCGCAAGGGCCTGTTCGCGCAGATGGTGGTCGTCCCGCTGCTGCAGCGGCACCGGATCCTCACCCAGGTCTCCGGTGACCACCTGGAGGTGATCAAGCTGATCCCGCCGCTGATCATCACCGATCGGGACGTGGACCGGTTCGTCGACGCCTTCACCGAGGTGATGGACGACGCGCACCGGGGGAGCGGCCTGATGTGGGACTTCGGGCGGACGCTGGTGAAGCAGGCGGTCGGCAACCGCTGAGCGGGCGCGGGACGACGGAGTGGGACGTCGGACGGGCCGACGTCCCACTCCGTGGGAGATACCGCGTCAGAACTCGGTCCGGCGGCGCCGGACGACAACGACGAGATCGACGACGGCGAACAGGGTGAGGATTCCGCAGGCGACCGCGAATCCGGTGAGGGTGCCCCGGCTGGGGGCGCCGTACGCCGGAGCGTTGGCGGCCCACACCGCGAAGGCCACCGTGGCGACCGCGAACAGCGGCGTGAACGTCAGTGACAGCAGATAGCGCAGTTTGAGGTCGCTCCGGGCGGTCCTGGGTTCGGTGCCGCTCTTCCAGCGCCGCGGTGTGGTGGCTCGCATACCCGTGCACCTCCCGTCGGCCGGGTGCGGTCTACGATTCCAGCGTACGTCCGGGTGCGAGCGGGGGAGGGGCGATGTCGGGAGCGGACGCGGAGGGCTACGCGGGGCTGCGGGTGGAGCGGGCGGAGGAGCTGGCCCGTCGGCACGGCTGGGCATCCGTGCGGGTGCTGCCGCCCGGGGCGATGATGACCATGGACCACCGGGAGGGGCGGCTCAACCTCGCGGTGCGCGACGGGGTGGTGGAACGCAGCTGGGAGGGGTGAGCGCGGGCCCGCGCCGCCGGGCGACCCGCTCCTCGACGCCGTGCACCAGGGGTTCCAGCAGGGGCAGCGCGAGCAGCACCAGCAGGCCGGCGGCCCAGCCGGCCAGGACGTCGGTGACCCAGTGGGTGCCGAGGTAGACGGTGGTGAGTCCGACCGAGGCGGCGGTGGCGCCCGCCAGTGCCGCGCCGCAGCGCCGCCAGCGGACCGCCAGGTAGGCCAGTACGCCCCAGGTGACCACGGCGTTGGCGGTGTGCCCGGAGGGGAATATGGTGCCGCCGGAGAAGAGTTCGGGCGAGCCGACGTAGTGGGCGTAGTGCGGGCCGAGCCGGCCGGTCACGATCTTCACCGCGCCGACCGTGACGTTGAGCAGCAGCAGGGCCGCGCCCATCACCAGCAGCGGGCGCAGCCGCCGCAGCCGGTGGGCCCGCCAGCCGAGCCAGGCGAAGGCGGCGACGGCGGACGGGCCGCGCTGACCGGCCACCACCCAGTTGTCGAGCAGCGGCTCCAGGTGGGGCCACCGTTCGTAGGGGCGGGCGAGGCCCACGGCCCAGTCGAGGTCGACCAGCGGGGTGTCGAGGAGGACGCCCACCACCACGATCAGGTAACCGAACGCGGTGAGGGCCAGCGAGCCGGTCCACCGTCGGCCGAGTGGTGACCGGCCGGATTCTCCGGCGGTGCGGCGGGGGCGCTCGCGGCGGGTGGTCGGGTTCTCCTGCAATTCACTCGGCGCTCGCACGCCGGTGACCCTACCCAGCAGGTCGGCGCGGCTCCCGGCGAGATTCGGAATTCTTCGGGGAGACGTCGGAATGACCGGATCGCCGTCATTTCCGTCCGATTTTCCGATGGTCTCCTCTCGCTATTCCGGGCGATTGTCGATCAGGTATTCCCCTGGCTCGGACAAACGAACGGAGGGGGAGACCGGCCTCGCCGGTTCCCACTCCGTGGTAACCCTGTGTAGGTCCGGTGGGTCAGTCGAGGGGGCCGCCGGCCACGTAGATGACCTGGCCCGAGACGAATCCGGCGCCCTCGCCGGCCAGGAACGAGATGGTGTTGGCGACGTCCTCGGGCACGCCGACCCGCTGGACCGGGATCTGGGTGGCGGCGGCGCGCTTGAACTCCTCGAACTCCATTCCGACCCGGGCCGCGGTGGCCGCCGTCATGTCGGTGGCGATGAATCCGGGGGCGACGGCGTTGGCGGTGATCCCGAACCGGCCCAGTTCGATCGCGAGGGTCTTGGTGAAGCCCTGCAGGCCGGCCTTGGCGGCGGAGTAGTTGGCCTGGCCGCGGTTGCCCTGGGCCGAGGACGAGGACAGGTTGATCACTCGGCCGAAGCCGGCGTCCACCATGTGCTTCTGCACCGCGCGGGTCATCAGGAAGGCGCCGCGGAGGTGAACGTTCATGACCGTGTCCCAGTCGGACTCGGACATCTTGAAGATCAGGTTGTCGCGCAGGACGCCCGCGTTGTTGACCAGGACGACCGGGGCGCCCAGTTCGGCGGTGATCCGGTCGACCGCGGCCTGCACCTGTCCGGCGTCCGAGACGTCCGCCCCGACGGCGAGGGCCCGGCCGCCGGCGGCGGTGATCCGGTCGACGACGTCCTTGCCCGCGGCCTCCTCCAGGTCCAGCACGGCGACGGCGTAGCCGTCGGCCGCCAGGCGCTCGGCGGTGGCGGCGCCCAGACCGCGTGCGGCGCCGGTGACGACGGCGACCCTGGGTGCGGTGCTCTGCTCGGTCATGCTCGCTCTCGTCTCTCTCGGATCTCGCCGGGGGCTCCCGAGGGGTCGTCCGGCGGAGGGTGGATCGCTGAGTGGGCCACACCCTACCGGCGAGTAGGGTGCGCGGCCAGGGCGGAAGGCGCAGGTGACCGAGGGTAAGGACCGGCCGGTCGGCTTTCTCCGGCGAACGGGTTACCGACGGGTCGGCACGGCGCGTAAATATGCCAATGTTGCCGAACCTGCGTCTACTATCCGCCCCCGCCTGCCAGCGAGGGCCTGCCGTTTGTATAGTGTCCGCCAGCAGCCACCGGCTGCACGGCTGGAGCGCCCTCCCTCACAGCGGGACGCCCACTCGCCGTTACTGCCCCACCCGGGTGTCCCACACACACCGGGTGTGACATCGGGACGGATACATGGTGCTGGGGGAGATCCCGACGACCCGCGTGTCCGCGCGACTGCAGCAGTCGCCCGGGCACCTGATCCGCGTTGCACAGCAGGTACACACCCGTCTGTGGTCCGAACACGTCGGAGCCGATCTCACGGCTCCGCAGTTCGCCGTTCTGCTGGTCCTCGCCCTCGAACCGGGTGCTGACCAGCGGACGGTCGGCGAGCGCGCCTCGCTGGACAAGGCCACGATGGCCGAGATGGTCGCCCGGCTCGTCCGGCGCGGCCTGGTGTTGCGACGCCGCGATCCGGCCGACGGCCGGCGCAAACTGCTCGCTCTCTCGCAGAGCGGCGCACAGGCGGTGCGCGAGGCCACCGGCGGAGTGGTCCGTGTGCAGCGCACGCTCTTCGAGCCGCTCGTGGCCGAGGAGCAGCTGGAGATTGTCCGGGTGATGGCCAAGATAGCCAGGCTTGAACCCGCCGCGGTCGCCGTCCTCACCGACGCGCGACCGATGCTGGACGCCCAGCGGGCGATCGGCTATCTGATCAGGGTGAGCCAGCAGGTGCACACCAAGCTCTGGTCGGAGCACGTCGGTTCGGAGCTGACGGCGCCGCAGTACGCGGTGCTCGACGCGCTCGAACTGGAGCCGGGCGCGGACCAGCGCACGGTCGGTGAACTGGCCTCGCTGGACAAGGCCACGATGGCCGAGATGGTCAGCCGGCTGGTCCGGCGCGGCCTGGTGCAGCGCCGGCGCGACCCCTCGGACGGGCGGCGCAACCTGCTGTCGCTCTCGCCGGCGGGTCAGGACCTGCTGCACCGCTCGGCGGCGGGCGTCGCCCACGTCCAGCGGCTGCTGCTCGCTCCGCTGGACGAGGACGAGCACGAACCCGCGATGGCTCTGATCGCCAAGGCGGCCAGACTCTAGGGTCCGCCTTCGAGTTCCAGCCAAAACGATTCGCCAACGTACCGAAGGCCGCCGACCCGAATGTGGGAAGGCGGCCTTCGGTATTGACGGACGTTCAGGAGCGCGGCGCCCGGGCCGTGCTCACCGAGCGTGTCAGTTCCAGTCGAACTCCTGCGGGTCCGGGCCGATCCGTACGTCGGAGGCGATGCCGGCGATCGCGACGAGGTCGGCCGCGTCCAGCTCGAAGCCGGCCACGTCCAGGTTCTCCTTGATCCGGGACGGGGTGACCGACTTGGGGATCGCGACGATGCCGCTCTGCAGGTGCCAGCGGAGCACCACCTGGGCCACCGTGCGGCCGTGCTTCGCGGCGATCCGCACCAGCGCGGGCTCGGCGAGCAGCTCCTTGCCCTGGCCCAGCGGGCTCCAGGCCTCGGTGGCGATGCCGTGCCGCGCGTGGAAGGCGCGCAGCTCGTCCTGCGGGAAGAAGGGGTGCAGCTCGACCTGGTTCAGCGCCGGGGCGACGGAGGCCTCGCTGAGCAGGTGGGCGAGCTGCTCGGGGCCGAAGTTCGAGACGCCGATCGACTTGACCCGGCCGTCGGCCCGGAGCTCCTCGAACGCCTTCCAGACGTTCAGGTAGCTGCCGTGCATCGGGCGCGGCCAGTGGATCAGGTAGAGGTCGAGGTACTCCAGGCCGAGCTTGGCCAGCGAGGCGTCGAACTCGCGCAGCACCGCGTCGCGGCCCTGCGGGCCGGACCAGTCGCGGGTGCCGGAGTTCCACAGCTTGGTGGTGATGTAGAGGTCCTCGCGGGCGACGCCGCCCGCGATCGCCTCGGTGATCGCCTGGCCGGTGCCGGCCTCGTTCTCGTAGATCGCCGCGGTGTCGATCGAGCGGTAGCCCGTCTCGATGGCGGTGCGGACGGCGGCCGTGGCCTCCGCGTCCGGGACCTGCCACACGCCGAAGCCCAGCTGCGGGATCTGCGAGCCGTCGTTGAGGGTGACGCTGGGGATGGTGCTCACGGGAAGGGGTGCCTCCGGTTAGTCCCTACGGGTTCGAGTGCACCAACCGGCGTACTGTCCGGATTGTTCCCGGCCGGCCGAAGAAATTTCCGACGCGCTGTACCGGCGTGCGCAGGCTGTTGCGAGGGGGGCGCGCGCGGCGTAAAACCTGTTGCGCAGGTCACAGACGCCTTGGCAGGCTCGCTGCCATGACCTCCTGAGCAGCCCCTCCGGCCGTGACCGCACCGGCCCCCGCGTTCCTCCTCTCCCGTGCTCCCCGCGCCACCGCGCGCCGAGCGCGTCCGTGTCAATCGCCCGTACCACCCGCAACGGAGCGTCATGCCGCTGAAGACCCTGCCGCTGGCCGACCCCGGCGACCCGGACCTCTCCTCCCCCCTCGCGTTCCTGCGCTGGCTGCAGCGCGGCCAGCGGCGCGGGCAGGTGCTCGCCACCTGCTGGTCGCTGCTGGAGATGGGCAGCCGGGCGGCCCTGCCCGTCCCGGTCGGCCTCGGCGTCCAGGCCGTCGTGGACGGTGACGCCGCCGGCCTCCGGTGGGCCGGCGCCGCCGTGCTGGCCCTGGCCGTCGTCGCCGCCTTCGGCGCCGTCATGCTGCACCGCCAGGCGGTGTGGAACTGGATCCACGCCGCCACCCAGGTCCGCCAGCTGGTCTCCCGTCAGGCCTCCCACCTCGGTGCCGGCCTGTCCCGGCGGATCGCCACCGGCGAGATCGTCGCCGTCGGCAGCGGGGACGTCGAGAAGATCGGCTGGTACGTCGAGCTGGTCGCCCGGTTGCGCGGCGCGGTGATCGTCTGGCTGGCGGTCAGCGTCGCGGTGCTGGTCACCGAGCCCGTGCTCGGCCTGGCCGTGCTGCTCGGCGTCCCGGTCCTGGCCGCCTCGGTCTGGCCACTGCTGGGCCCGTTCGAGCGGCGCTACTCCGAGCAGCGCGCGCTCGGCGGCAAGGCGACCGAGCTGGCCGCCGACACCGTGGCCGGCCTCCGGGTGCTGCGCGGCATCGGCGGCGAGGAGCTGTTCCTCGACCGCTACCGGGCGGCCTCCCAGAAGGTCCGCACGGCCGCCGTCCGCTCGGCCCGGGTCTGGTCGCTGATGCAGGCCCAGCAGGTCCTGCTGCCGGGCCTGTTCGTGGTCGGCGTCACCTGGTACGGAGCCCGGCTGGCCGCGCACGGGGAGATCGGGATCGGTACCCTCGTCGCCGTCTACGGCGCCACCGCCTACCTGGCCTCCCCGCTGCGGATCCTCGGCGAGGCCGCGCACGCCTGGAGCGTCGCCCGGGTCTCCGCCGGGCGGGCCGCCCGGGTGCTCGCGCTCAGCCGGACGACCGGCACCGCCGAGGCCGTGCTGACCGGGCCCGGCCGGGCCGACCTGTTCGACCCGGCCACCGGGCTGACCGCCCGGGCCGGTGAGCTGACCGCCGTCGTCTGCGGCGACCCGGACTTCGCCGGGGCGCTCGCCGAGCGGCTCGGCGGACACGTCCCGTCGGCCGAGGGCGAGCGGCGGGAGGTCTCCGTCCGGCTCGGCGGCACCGAACTGGACGCCGTCCCGCTGGCCCGGGCCCGGGCGGCGGTGCTGGTCCACGACAAGGAGCCGGTGCTGCTCTCCGGCACCCTGGCCGAACTCTTCGACATCCCCGCCTCGGGCCGGGTCACGCCCGCCGAGGCGCTGGCCGCCGCCCGCGCCGAGGACGTCCTGGACGCCCTCGTGGACGGCTCGCCCGACTGCGAGGGGGACGCCATGCGGGCGCGGATCACCGAGCGGGGCCGCTCGCTCTCCGGCGGCCAGCGCCAGCGGCTGGCGCTGGCCCGCGCGCTGCTGGCCGACCCGCCGGTGCTCGTCCTGGACGAGCCCACCAGCGCGGTCGACGCCCACACCGAGTCCCGGATCGCGACCGGGCTGCGCGAGAGCCGGGAAGGGCGCACCACGGTGGTGTTCGCCACCAGCCCGCTGCTGCTGGACCAGGCGGACCGGGTGGTGCTGCTCCAGGCCGGCCGGGCCACCGCGGCCGGCCGCCACCGCGAGCTGATGCGCACCGAGCCCGCCTACCGCGCCGTGGTCACCCGGGACGAGGAGCCGGCTGCGGTCGGGGAGACCGTATGAGCAGCTCACCCGTCCGCCTGAGCAGCTCACCCGTCCGCCGCCCCGCCCAGCCGAGGAGCACCGCATGAAGCCCCCCGTCCATCAGGAGCAGGGACCGGCCACCACCCTGCCGATCGGCTCGCCGACCGCCGTCCGGGCCTACCTGCGGCTGCTCGCCCGGCGCCACCGGGCCGGATTCGCCGCGGTGGTCGGCCTGCACTCGGTGGCCACCGTGGCCGGGCTGGTCGGGCCCTGGGTGCTCGGCACACTGGTCGAGTCGCTGGCCACCGGCACCGCCGAGTCCACCATCGCGGTCGCCGTGGCCTGGTACCTGCTGGCGCTGGTGGTGCAGTCCGCCTTCACCTGGTGGTCACGGCTGCGCGGCAGCGTCCTCGGCGAGCGCGTGCTGGCCGACCTCCGGGAGGACTTCCTGGTCCGGTCGGTGACGCTGCCGACCGGCGTCCTGGAGCGGGCCGGTACCGGGGACCTCGTCTCCCGGGGCACCACCGACATCGACCGGCTCGACAAGTCGGTCCGCGAGGCGGTGCCCGAGCTGGCCGTCGCCGTGGTCTCGCTGCTGCTGGTGCTCGGCGCCCTGGTGGTGACGTCGCCGCTGCTGGCCCTCACCTCGCTGATCGGCCTGCCGCTGCTGCTGGCGAGTTCCCGCTGGTACTTCCGGCGGGCCCCGCAGTCCTACCGCAACGAGTCGGCCGGCTACGCCGCGGTGAACACCGTGCTGGCCGAGACGGTGGACGCCGGGCGGACGGTCGAGACGCTGCGCCTCGGCGAGGAGCGGGTCCGGTTGACCGACCGCAAGCTCGGCGAGTGGCTCGACTGGGAGCGGTACACCCTCTGGCTGCGGTCGGCCTGGTTCCCGACCATCGAGGCGGTCTACACCCTGGCCGTGCTGGGGACGCTGCTGCTCGGCGGTCTGTTCACCCTGCGGGGGTGGATCACCGTCGGCCAGTTGACCACCGGGGTGCTCTACGCCCAGGCGCTGACCGGCCCGGTCGACCTGATCCTGCGCTGGTACGACGAGCTGCAGATCGGGCAGGCCTCGCTGGCCCGGCTGGTCGGGGTCCGTGAGGTGCCCGAGCACGAGAGCGACGAGGACGCCCGCCCGGACGGCCGGCACGTCCGGGCGGAGGGTGTCCGGTTCGGCTACCGCGAGGGCGCCGACGTGCTGCACGGCATCAGCCTGGACGTCGCCCCGGGCAGCCGGGTCGCGCTGGTCGGGCCCTCCGGCGCGGGGAAGTCCACCCTGGGCCGGCTGCTGGCCGGGATCTACGCGCCCGGCCGGGGCCGGGTCACGCTCGGCGGGGCGGCGCTCGCGCGGATGCCGGCCGAGCGGGTCCGGGCCGAGGTGGCACTGGTCAACCAGGAGCACCACGTCTTCGTCGGCACCCTGCGGGACAACCTGCGGCTGGCCGCGCCGGAGGCCGCCGACACCCAGCTGCGCGCCGCGCTGGACGCGGTGGACGCCGGGGGCTGGGTGGACGCGCTCGCGGAGGGGCTGGACACCGAGGTCGGCTCGGGCGGCGCCGCGCTGACCGCGCCGCAGGCACAGCAGCTGGCGCTGGCCCGGCTGGTGCTGGCCGACCCGCACACCCTGGTCCTGGACGAGGCCACCTCGCTGCTGGACCCGAGGGCGGCCCGGCACCTGGAGCGCTCGCTCTCCCGGGTGCTGGACGGTCGGACGGTGATCGCCATCGCGCACCGGCTGCACACCGCGCACGACGCGGACGTGATCGCCGTGGTCGAGGGCGGGCGGATCAGCGAGTACGGCAGCCACTCCGAGCTGGTCGCGGCCGGCGGTCCGTACGCGGCGCTCTGGCGCTCCTGGCGGGACGAGCGGTAGCCGGCGGCCGTCGGCCCCGGCGGGGCGGCGCAAACCCGCACGGGGAAGAGTTGCCCCGTGCGGGTTACTCCCGGGCGCGTAACCGGACAAGTCGGCCGATCGGCCCGCAGACTGCGCGTGTGACCAAGATTTCAGACGGCTCGTCCGGCTCCAAGCGCAGCGAGATCGGTGGCATCCCCACCCGGTACATCGGGATCGGCGTCATCGTCGTGCTCGCGGTGTGGTTCCTGTTCGCCAACCTCGACAAGGTGAAGATCCAGTTCTGGGTGTTCACCGTCACCGCGCCGCTCTGGATCGCCCTGCTCGCCACCCTGCTCGCGGGCGGCGCGCTGGGCTGGCTGCTGAAGGGGCGGCGCGACAAGTGACCGCGGCGCCGGGGCCGCCCGCCTTCGAGCCGCTGATCGAGTTGCGCGGGGTCAACAAGCACTTCGGCGAGTTGCACGTGCTGCGGGACATCGAGCTGACGGTGGGGCGCGGCGAGGTCGTGGTGGTGATCGGCCCCTCCGGCTCGGGCAAGTCCACGCTCTGCCGGGCGATCAACCGGCTGGAGCCGATCGAGTCCGGTGTCATCACGATCGACGGCCGGCCGCTGCCCGCGGAGGGCAAGGGGCTCGCCCAGCTGCGTGCCGACGTCGGGATGGTGTTCCAGTCCTTCAACCTGTTCGCCCACAAGACCGTGCTGCAGAACGTCTCGCTGGCGCCGGTCAAGGTCCGCGGCCTGCCGCGGGCGGAGGCGGACGCGAAGTCGCGGGCCCTGCTGGAGCGGGTCGGGCTGGTCGCGCACGCGGACAAGTACCCGGCGCAGCTCTCCGGCGGCCAGCAGCAGCGCGTCGCGATCGCCCGCGCGCTCGCCATGGAGCCCAAGGCGCTGCTGTTCGACGAGCCCACCTCGGCCCTCGACCCCGAGATGATCAACGAAGTGCTGGACGTCATGCGCGGGCTCGCGCACGAGGGCATGACCATGGTGGTCGTCACCCACGAGATGGGGTTCGCCCGTGCGTCGGCCAACCGGGTGGTGTTCATGGCCGACGGGCGGATCGTCGAGGACCGCGCCCCCGAGGACTTCTTCGGCGCTCCGGAGAGCGACCGCGCCCGGGACTTCCTGTCCAAGATCCTGAAGCACTGAGGCGGCGCCGTGACGAGGAAGTGGGTGCTCGCCGCCGCGGCCCTGATCGCCCTGCTGGCCGGCTGCGGCAAGGAGGGCACGCCGCCGCCGAAGGGTCCGCAGCCCAGCGCGTTGCCCAGCTACCAGGTGCGGGACGCCGCCGGACTCACCGGCTCGCCCACCCTGGACGCGGCGCGTGCCCGGGGGCACCTGGTGGTGGGGGCCAAGGAGGACCAGCCCTACCTCGGCGAGAAGAACCCGGCCACCGGGGAGTACTCCGGATTCGACATCGAGATCGCCAAGATGGTCGGCGCCGACCTGGGGTTCGCCCCCGACCGGATCGAGTTCCGGACGATCGCCTCCGCCAACCGGGAGACCGCCCTGCAGAACGGGCAGGTCGACTACTACGTCGGCACCTACACCATCAACGACAACCGCAAGAAGCTGGTCGGCTTCGCGGGGCCGTACTACCTGGCCGGGCAGTCGCTGCTGGTGCGCGGGAACGACGACACCATCCACGGCCCGCAGGACCTGAACGGCAAGAAGGTCTGCTCGGCGGCGGGCTCCACCCCGTACCAGCGGATCCAGAAGCAGTACCCCGACGTGCAGCTGATCGGCTACGACACCTACTCGGCCTGCGTGGACAACCTGATCACCGGCCAGGTGGACGCCGTCACCACGGACAACACGATCCTGATGGGCTACGCGGCGAAGGTGCCGGACGAGCTCAAGGTGGTCGGGCCGCTGTTCTCCCAGGAGCCGTACGGGATCGGCACGCCGAAGGACGACACCGTGCTGCGCGGCGCGCTGAACGACGCCCTGGCGCACCACGAGGAGAACGGCGACTGGAAGCGGGCCTACGACGCGACCCTCGGCCTGTCCGGGGTGCCCGCGCCCGCTCCGCCGCCGATCGACCGGTACTGAGAGGGCCGCGCCGTGAAAACGCTGACCGACAACTGGTCGACCTACTGGGAGGGCTTCCTCGGCACCCTCTCGCTGTTCGTGGTGAGCGCCGTGCTGTCCCTGGTGCTGGGCGTGCTGATCGCCGGCTTCCGGGTCTCGCCGGTGCGGCCCCTGCGGGTGTTCGGGACGGTCTGGGTGACGCTGCTGCGCAACACCCCGTTGACCCTGCTCTTCTTCATCGTGGTGCTGGGACTGCCGCGCTTCGACATCACGCTGCCGTTCTTCACCTTCGCGGTGCTCGCGCTCGGCTGCTACACCTCGGCGTTCGTCTGCGAGGCGATGCGGGCGGGGATCAACACCGTGCCCGGCGGCCAGGGCGAGGCGGCCCGCAGCCTGGGCATGACCTTCGGCCAGACGATGAGCGTGGTGGTGCTGCCCCAGGCGTACCGGTCGGTGGTCGCCCCGATCGGCAGTGTGATGATCGCGCTGGCCAAGAACACCGCGATCGCCGGTTCGTTCAGCGTGACCGAACTGCTCGGCAGCTACCGGACCATCAACGAGCTGGGGTACAGCATCGTCTGGACCTTCGTCTGGATCGCCGTCGGATATCTGATCATCACTCTGGCTGTCAGTGCCGTGTTCAACGTGCTGGAACGACGAGTGGCGGTGTCGCGATGACGGTGGAAGCCTCGGCGCTCTACGACGTCCCCGGGCCGAAGGCGCTCGCCCGGCACCGGTTGTACGGTGTGATCGCACTGGTGGCGATCGCCGCACTGCTCGGGTGGATCGTCTACATGCTGTTCCACACCAACCAGTTCACCGCCCAGAAGTGGACGCCCTTCGAGTACAAGGGCGTCCAGGAGCTGCTGCTGCGCGGGCTGGGGAACACGCTCAAGGCCTTCGGGTGGACGGTGCTGCTCGCGCTGCCGTTCGGCGCGCTGTTCGCCGCCGGGCGGCTCTCCGACCACCGGGTGGTGCGCTGGTGCTCCACCCTGGTGGTGGAGTTCTTCCGGGCCATGCCGGTGCTGGTGATGATCTTCTTCATCTTCGTCGCGCTCAAGGTGGAGCCGCTCTGGGCCCTGGTGGCCGGTCTGGTGCTGTACAACGGCTCGGTGCTGGCCGAGGTGTTCCGGGCCGGCGTGCTGGCGGTGCCCGGAGGACAGCGCGAGGCGGCGTACGCGCTGGGCATGCGCAAGACCCAGGTGATGGCGTACGTCCTGGTGCCGCAGGCCAACCGGGCGATGCTGCCGGCGATCATCAGCCAGCTGGTGGTGGCGCTCAAGGACACCTCGCTCGGATTCCTGATCACCTACGAGGAGTTCCTGCACGCGGGCAAGCTGATCGCCACCAACCTGGACTACGACCTGCCGTTCATCCCGGTGGTGATGGTGATCGCGCCGGTCTACATCGGGATGTGCCTGGCCCTCTCCTGGCTGGCCCGCTGGGTCGAGCGCCGCAGCCGGCGCAGCCCGAGCACCCAGGGCGGCGCACCGGTGGCCGAGGCCGGGCTGGTGCTGGGGCTGCCACCCGAGGAGTAGGAGCGGTGTGGCGGGAACCCCGTAAACCATAGGGACGAGCGGGATCAGCTCCGACAACTCCAAAGTCTGCTTATGATTCCTTCGGACCAGGGGAGCGGGCAGGTGGAGGGGCAGTGGAGCCGGTATTCGACTCGCGGCACATCAGGACCTTCCACGAGGTCGTCCGGGCCGGCTCCTACTCGGCCGCCGCCCGCGAACTCGGCTACACCCAGCCCGCCATCACCCAGCAGATGAAGGCACTGGAGCGGTCCGTCGGTGTGCCGCTGTTCACCCGGGCCGGGCGCGGGCTGCGCCTCACCGAGGCCGGCGAGGCCCTCTCCCGGCACGCCGAGCTGATCCTCGGCAGCCTCGCCGCCGCGCAGCAGCAGCTCGGCGCGCTCGCCCGGCTGCGCGCCGGGAGGGTCCGGGTCTGCGCGTTCCCGAGCGCCAACGCGACCCTGATACCCCAGGCGATGGCCCGGCTGCTCGCCGAACACCCCGCGGTCCGGGTCGAACTGCTGGAGGCCGAACCGCCCGACTCCGTGCAGCGGCTGCTGCGCGGCGAGTGCGACATCGCGCTGGCCTTCCGCTACCCGGGCGCCCCCGTCGAGCTGCCGCCCGAACTGGACGAGATCCCGCTGATGGAGGACCTGCTCACCGTACTGCTGCCGGTCGGCCACCCGCTCGGTCGCCGGCACGCCGTCCGGCTCGCCGACCTCGACGGCGAGCGCTGGATCGCCGGCTGCCCGCGCTGCCGGGCCAATCTGCTGCACGTCTGCGCGGAGGAGGGCTTCGCGCCCGACATCGTCTTCTCCACCGACGACAACCTCGCGGTGCAGAGCCTGGTCGCCGCCGGGGTCGGGATCGCGCTGATGCCCGCGCTGGTGCTCTCCTTCATGTGCCACCGCAAGGTCACCGGCCGGGCCGTCGAGCCGCACCTGCGCCGCCAGGTGAGCGCGTACGTGCTCCGCGAGCACCGCCGGATCCCGGCCACCGCGCTGGTGCTGGACAACCTGCGGTCCGCGGCCGCGGCCAGGGTGGGCTGCTGACCGGTGTCCTGCCCGGGGGGCGTTGACCGGCGCCCCCGGGGGGCGGGGCAGGTCGTTGATCCGCGGCGACCCATAAGCGGGGGTTGGGAAAGACGAACGAACCCTCCTTGGACGTGATGGGTCGTCCGGGTCGAACCTGCTGCCATGACACCCTCAGCCACGGTCGGCGGCGACCGGCTCACCGAGCGAATGACCGCCCTGGTCGGCGAGATCCGCGCGGTCGTGGACCGCGGCCTGCCGCCGGAACTCACCGCCTACCTGGTCGGCGAGCGGCTCGCCCCGCACCTGGGGAACTCCGACCTGCTCACCGACGCGCAGTGCGAGGGCGATCCGGAGCGCTACCGCCAGCACGTCCTGCACGCCGAGGCCGACGGCGGCTTCTCCGTCGTGGCGCTGGTCTGGCTGCCCGGCCAGCAGACCCCGATCCACGACCACGTCTCCTGGTGCGTGGCCGGCGTCCACCAGGGCCAGGAGAGCGAGACCCGCTACCGGCTGGTCTCCGACGGGCGCACCGCCCACCTCGTGGAGACCGACCACGTGGTCGGACCGGCCGGTAGCGTCGCCGCCTTCGCCCCGCCCGGCGACATCCACCTGGTCCGCAACGCCTGTTCCGCCACCGCCATCTCGATCCACGTCTACGGCGCCGACGTCGCCCGGCTGGGCACCAGCATCCGGCGGGTCTACCGGCTGCCCGCCGACGACCGGCGGTGAGCGCGCCGTGGCACTGATCCTCCGGGACCGGCACGTCCGCACCCGCGCCCTGCCCCCGCTCGGCGGGGACGCCCCGGGGCTGCTGCTCGCCGCACTCGGCGTGGTCGCGGCGCTCGCCGTGCACGCGGCGGTCCCCGCCGTGCCCAAGCTGACCGCGGCCGTGGTGCTCGGGATGGCCGCCGCCCACCTGCCCGGGCTGCGGCCGGTGGTCCGCGGCGTGGCCCGGCCCGGCCTCTCGATGGCCGGGCGACGGCTGATGCGGCTCGGCATCGTCCTGCTCGGGCTCAAGCTCGGCCTCGACGATGTACTCGGCCTCGGCTGGGCCACCGTCGCCATGGTGATCGCCGTCGTGGCCGCCACGTTCGCCGGCACCCTCTGGCTCGGGCGCCGGCTCGGCCTGCCCGGCGACCAGCCGCTGCTCGTCGCCACCGGGTACTCGATCTGCGGGGCCTCGGCGATCGGCGCGGTCAGCCAGGCGGCCGGCAGTGAGGAGGAGGACGTCGCCGCCTCCGTCGCGCTGGTCACCCTCTGCGGCACCCTGGCGATCGCCGTCCTCCCGCTGCTCCACCAGCCGCTCGGGCTCGGCGACGCCGAGTTCGGGCGCTGGGTCGGCGCCAGCGTGCACGACGTCGGGCAGGTGGTCGCCACCGCGCAGACCGGCGGCGCGGGAGCGCTGCGCGAGGCGGTGCTGGTCAAGCTGATGCGGGTGGTGCTGCTGGCGCCGCTGGTCGCCGGGGTCGCCGTCGCGGTGCGCCGGGCCCGCCGGGACGCCCCGGCGGCCGCCGGCAAGCGACCGCCGATCGTGCCGCTCTTCGTGGCCGGCTTCCTCGCGATGATCGCGTTGCGGACCACCGGCGTCCTGCCCGACCGCGCGCTCACCCTGGCCGGGGACGCGCAGGAGCTGCTGCTGGCTGCCGCGCTGTTCGGTCTCGGCAGTGCGGTGCACCTGCCCACCCTGCTGCGCACCGGCGGGCGGATCGCCCTGCTGGGCCTGGCCTCCTGGGTGATGGTCGCCGGTGTCAGCTACGCGGGGGTGCTGATCACGACGTGACCGGCCCGGCCGGCACCTCCGCTATTGTCGGGCGGGTACGCGTTCGCCGGGTCGTTCCGTACCCGAACCTGGGAGGAAGCGCCGCATGTCCACCGCACTGCCCGAACGGGACGGCCACGAGGCCGTCGTCACGCTCGACCGGCGGGAGGGCCCGTTCGGCGAGGTGGTGCTGCGCCGGCGCGGAGGGCACTTCGAGATCATCGCCAACGGCTGTTTCCTGATGGACACCGCCGACGGCCGCTCCGAGCGGCTGCTGATCCAGGCGGCGCTGGACGAGCTGGACCGCACCGGCGCGGCGGTGGAGCGGCCCTCGGTGCTGATCGGCGGGCTCGGCGTCGGCTTCTCGCTGGCGTACGCGGTGGCGCAGGCGCGCTGGGGCCGGATCGCGATCGTCGAGCGCGAGAACGCGATCATCGACTGGCACCGGAGCGGACCGCTCGGCGCCTTCTCCGCCGGTGCGCTGGACGACGAGCGGGTGGCGGTGTTCCACACCGACCTGCTGGAGTACCTGGCGGCCGCGGACGGCGAGCGCTACCACGCGCTCTGCCTGGACATCGACAACGGTCCGGACTGGACGGTCACCGACTCCAACGCCGGACTCTACGGCGCCGACGGGCTGGCCGTGCTCCGGCACCGGCTGCTGCCGGGCGGGGTGCTGGCGGTCTGGAGCGCGCAGCCCTCCTCGGACTTCGAGGAGGCGCTGCGCGCGGCGGGCTTCTCGGACGTGGTCACCCACGAGATCGAGGTGGCCCGGGGTGTGCCGGACGTGGTGCACCTGGCCCGCCGCGCCGACTGAGCGGCTCGCCGGGCCAGGCCGGGCCCGCGGTCTACTTCAGGCCGTTGTCCACCGCGGCCATCAGCTCGCCGTTGGGGGTGTCCCCGTCGAAGGCCCAGATCATCGCGCCGGCCAGCCCCTGGGACTTGATCCAGGCGGTCTTGCGGGCGATCTCGATCGGGTCGTCGTAGGTGTAGAAGACCGACCCGTTGTAGATGTAGGCGTGGCCGGCGACCGGGTCCCGGTAGATGGTGTAACCACCGCCGGTCGCCATCTGCTTGAGCTTCTTGTAGTCCTCGAACCCGGCCTCGTAGGTCCCCGGGCCGGGGCCCGTGGCCGACTGGAACAGGCCGTTGGTGGTACCGCGCGGCACACCCGTCCAGCCGCGCCCGTAGAACGGGATGCCCAGCGTCAGCTTGCTCTTCGGGGCGCCGCCGTTGACGTAGGCGCCGATGGCGATCTCGGAGCTGAACTGGCGGTCCGGGGTGCTCGGGTCACCGGCCGCGAGCTTGATGGCGGACTGCTGGTTGGTGCTCATCTCCCAGCCGCCGTGGTAGTCGTAGCCCTGGATGGTGGCGAAGTCGAAGGCGCCGAACAGGCCGGGGATGTCGATGCCCGCGGTGATCTTCGCCGGGTCGGCCGGGAGGAAGGCGCTCAGGGTGTAGTGCTTGCCGGTGGTGGTGCCGAGCGCGTCCAGCTGACGGCGGAACTCCTGCGCCAGCAGGGTGTAGTTGGCCTTGTCGGTGGGCCGGAAGATGTTCCCGTCGTGGCCGCCGGAGGCCGGCCACTCCCAGTCGAGGTCGATGCCGTCGAAGATGCCCGCCGCGCTGCCCGCGCCGCCGCGGCCGTCGATGACCGGCAGGTTGCCCTTGATGTACATGTCGATGCAGGAGCTGACCAGCGCCTTGCGGGAGGCGTCGGTGGCGGCCGCGTCGGAGAACCACTTGCTGTACGACCAACCGCCCAGCGAGATCTGGATCTTGAGGTTGGGGTACTTGGCCTTGAGCTGCTTCAACTGGTTGAAGTTGCCGGCCAGCTTCTGGTCCCAGGTGTCCGTGGTGCCGGCCACCGAGCTGCCCGCGTCCCAGCCCTTGCCGAAGTCGGCCCAGGCGTCACCGGCGCCGTCACCCGCGTTCGGGTCGTTGTCCGGCCCGGCCGCCTTGTTGGTGATGAAGCACTGCTTGGTGGTCGGGTGGATGTTGGCGAAGGCGTAGTTGAGCGTGGTGAGGCGGCCGGCCGAGCCGGAGGTGTCGAGCTGCTTCACGCTGTAGCCGCGGGCGTAGATGCTCCACTGGGTGAAGTAGCCGATCTTCAGCGCGCCGGGGTTGCTGCCGCCGGGCTGGGTCTTGCCGGTCACCGCGTTCGAGGCCGGGGAGACGTTGCCGGCCGCGTCGCGGGCCTTGACCGTGAAGGTGTACGAGGTGTCCGGTGCCAGGTTGCCCACGGTGGCCGAGGTGACGGTGACGGTCGCGGCGAGTCCGGTGCCGTTGTAGACGTCATAGGCGGTGACACCGACGTTGTCGGTGCTGGCCCCCCAGGTGAGCGAGACGCTGTTGGCGTCCGAGCCGGTGACGAGCGGGGTGCCGGGGGTGCTCGGGGCCTGCTTGTCCGGGTCGGTCGGCGGCTTGGTGGTCGCGCTCACCGGTCCGGCGGCGGCCGAGCGGTTGCCCGCCGCGTCGAAGGCCTGGACGGTGAACTGGTAGGCGGTGCCGGCGGTCAGGCCCTGGACGGTGACGCCGGTGGCGGTGCCGTCCGTGGTGGCCACCTTGGTGGTGCCCTGGTACACGTCGTACCCGGTGACCGCGACGTTGTCGGTGCTCGCGGTCCAGGACAGGTCGACCGTGGTCTGGGTGGTGGTGCCGGCCTGGAGGCTGCCCGGCACGCTCGGCGCGGTCTGGTCCCCGCCGGTGCCGTCGCAGGGCTGGCCGTTCAGCTTGCAGTTGAGCAGCGGCTTGTAGGCACCCGAATAGGCGATGTTGAAACCGAAGTTGTAGGTGCCGCCGGGCGGGAGGTTGGCGGCCCAGCCGGGGTTCTTCACCGTGACGTGCGAACTCGCCGTCGTGTAGGTCGCGTTCCAGAGCGAGGCGACGGTGTTCGCGGCCGGCAGGTCGAACTCCAGGGTCCAACCGGTCAGGGGGGCGCTGGATCCGTTGGTGACGGTGTAGCTGCCCTCGTAGCCGCTGCCCCAGTCGCTGCCCTTGGTGAAGGTCGCCGTGGCGGAGCCGGCGGCGTGGGCGGCGGTGCTGGGCAGGGAGACGGCGAGCAGGGGGACGAGCAGGGTCCCGGCCGCCAGCAGGGGCAGCTTGATCCGACGTCTGCGCATGGATGTGGCTCCTGTCCTGGGGCCTCCGAGCAGGCCGGAGCGCCCCGTTACCTGTGGGGAGGTGTCAGGTGCGTGGAGCTGCGTGCGGGAGCTCCGGGCCGTTGGGGCGGCGCGGAACCGGAGCCCTCGGCCGTCGGGGTGCCGTGAGGATCCTGTGCTCCCCGAGAGTAGGGAGCCGGTCGGCAACTGGCAATAGGTCTGTACCAGTTGACGGTTGTGGACATGGCAGGACGTGCCGCCCGGCCCGGGCCGGGCGGGCCCGCGGACCCGGGCCGACCTGCCGGGACGGGGCGCGACGACACCGGGCGGCCGCCCCTGCTCGGGGCGGCCGCCCGGTGCGGCGGTCCGGCTTCGGGTGCGGGCTGCGGTGGTCGGGCTTCGGCGGTCCGGCTTCGGGTGCGGGCGAGGTGCTCAGCCGAAGGGGCTGGTCTCCGGCGCGGCGGTCGGCGCGGCCTCGGGGGCGGCGGGGGCGAGGGTGTCGGGCGGCAGGGGGGCGAAGGGGTTGAAGTCCGGCGGCGGGACCATCACGGGCGTGCCCTTGGGCCGGCGGTCCAGGTCGTCCGTCGCGTCCTCGGCCACCGGGTCGGCGGTCGGCAGGGTGACGGTCGGCGCGGGGACGGCCGGCGGGGCCGCGGGCGGCGGCGGTACCGGCGCGGCCTGCTGCGGGAGGGTGGTGCCGAACGGGTCGCGCGGCTGGTCGACCGTCACCGTGCCGAACGGGTCGACGGCCTGGACGGCGGTCGGCGCGGCCTCGGGGGCGGCGGGGGCGAGGGTGTCGGGCGGCAGGGGGGCGAAGGGGTCGAAGTCCGGCGGCGGGACCATCACGGGTGTGCCCTTGGGCCGGCGCTCGGCGGCCTCCGCCGCGTCCGGCACGGTGGTGTCGGTGAACGTCGAGGCCTGCGGCGCGAAGGGGTCGAAGTCCGGCGGCGGGACCATCACGGGTGTGCCCTTGGGCCGGCGCTCGGCGGCCTCCGGGCTGTCGTCCGGGACCAGGAGCGGTTCGGCGGGCGTCGGGTCGGCGACCGGGGCGAAGGGGTTGAAGTCGGCCGGGGGGATCCGGACCGGAGTGCCGCGCAGGTGGACCGGCAGCGGTGTGGCGTCGGCCGGCACGTTCGCGGCGGGCGCCGGTTCGGCGGCGGCGAAGGCCTCGGCCGGTACGCCCCGGGCCGGGGTCGCGGTGGGCGCCGGCGCGAAGGCGCGCGCCGGCGGGGCGAGCTGCCCGGCCACGCCGTCCCAGCCGAACTGCACGCTCTTCAACAGCTCGGCGAACGCCTCCGTGTACACGTTCCAGTCCTGCGGCTGAGCGGTCGTCAGCTGGACGCAGAGCACCGAGACGCCGTCCGGCAGCGGGACGAACGCCTCCACCACCGAGGTGACCGCCCAGCGCCGCCGGCCGTCGGCGGCCAGCGGGCCGGGGACGGGCACACTGCGGGCCTCGACCAGGACGGCGGCCGGGCCGGCCGGCAGCAGGACCGTCCAGACCTCGGCGTGCCGGCGGACGGTGGCCAGTTCGGTGGCGAGCCCGGTGATCGGCAGCGGGTGCCGGGCGAGCGAGATCACCAGGGTGGCGTCGGTCGGGCGGCCGGCCACCTCCAGGGCGCAGACGCCGGCGTAGACCGTGCCCGAGGCGGTGACGGTGTCGGCCAGGCCGGCGGCGATCACCGCGAAGTCGCGGCGCGGCGCCGGACCGGTGCCGCTGAACAGCTCCTCGGCGACCTCGGCCAGATGCGCGGTCAGCTCGGCGGCGGCCGCTCCGGTGGCCGGGTCCAGGCCCTTGGCGGTGACCACACCGTCCGCCGGGCCGGTGGGCACGGTCCGGGCGGAGACGCCGACCGGGCCGCCCGGAGAGGTCAGCGGATGGAAGCCGGGCGGGACGACCAGCCGCACCTCGGCGCCGGCGCCGGTGGCCAGCTCGACCGGCTGCCGGGTCTGCTGCCCGGAGGCGAGCGCCGCCAGCGCGGCGGCGAACGGCGGACGCAGCTCGGGGGCGGCGACCTCGCCGGTCACCGGCAGCCCGAACCGGGCGGCCGAGGGGACACCCCGGTCGGTCACCGCGCCACGCACCGGTCCGCCGCCGTAGCGGGCGAACAGCGCCTCGGCGGTCGGACCGGCCAGCGGGGCGCCGGTGCCCGGGCGGGCCGTCCCGGCGGTGACCACGGTGCCGAGCCGGTCGACGGCGTCGTGCACCGGACCGTTCGGGGCCAGCGGAAGGTTGAACAGTGCCTCGGCCGCCGGGTGGACGCCGGCCCGCAGTGCCGTCAGCGAAGCCGCCGGGTGCCGCGAGGCGTGCTTCTCGAAGAGGGCTTCGGTGAGCGCGCCGAGCGTCGCGGACACCTGCTCCGCCGGGGCGAAGGGATTGGTCTCCGCGCTGAACTGCCCGTCCTGGGTCAACTGATGAGCCCCCCGCTCTGCTGCGTGTGCGTTCGGTGGTTCGACGGGTCCGGGCGCGCCGGTGACCGGCGCGCCGTCAGATCCGTGCACATTCCTATCAGAGGCCGCCGCCGGGGCAGAACCGGCGTCCGGTCAGTTCGGGGGCTCGACCACCAGCGCGGTGACGGCGTCCGCGATGCCGGGGTCGGCGAACAGGGCGGCGAGTTCGCGCACCAGCCGGCCGGTCGGGCCGTCGGGGCGCTCGTCGGCGAAGAAGCCGGCGAGCTCGGCGGCCAGCGCGGGCTCCCGGGCGGCGGTCAGCGTCAGGGCCGCCACGAACTCCTGGACCAGGTGGAGCTGGAGCTCCTCCAGCGGCACCGACCGTTCGCCCAGCCACTCCAGCGAGGTGATCTCGGCGTTGGCGATCCAGGCGCGGACGGTCAGCCGCAGGCCGGGGCTGGGCGAGGGGACCGCCAGATGGGACAGGATCTGGTCGTGCGCGGCTCGCCGGACCTCGTCGATGACCGCCGACGTCCCGGCGCTGGCCGCCACCGAGCCGCCGCGCAGCAGGGCCGCGAAGCCCGGCCCGTGGCTCTGCACGAAGTCCAGGTAGCGGCCCATCACCCGGTACAGCCGCTCGGAGAGCGGGCCGTCGGCCGGTTCCTCGAACCGGCCGGCCAGCTCGCGCCCGGCCCGGCGCAGCGACTCCTCGTACAGCGCCTGCTTGCCGGGGAAGTAGTGGTAGACCAGCGGGCGGGAGGCACCGGCGGCGGCCGCGATGTCGTCGATCGACACCTCCTCGGGCGGGCGCCGGCTGAACAGCTCCAGCGCGACGGCGATCAGCTGCTCGCGCCGCTCGTCCACGCTGAGCCGCCGGCGCGGCCGCTCGCCGCCCTTCCCGGCCGGGACGCCCTCCCCGGCCCGGGTACTCGACTCGGCAGGGGTGCTCGGCTCGGCAGGGGTGCTCGGCTCGGCGGGGGTGTGCTCCCCGGCCCGGGAACTCGGCCCGGCGGGGGCGCCGGCGGTCCGGCCGCCGCTGCGGCCGGTGCGCGGGGAGGTGGGCGCCGCCGACGGCGTACGGGAAGCCATGGGCGTCACCCTATCCGGCCGGGACGGCCGCCGTGGATCTTGCCGGCCGCCGGGTGGCGCCCGGACGGACCGGCCCCTACGCGGCGCGCAGCTCGCGGTAGCGGCGGTAGGCCTCCAGACCGTCCGGGACGAACGCGTCGCGGGCCAGCCGGGCGTCCAGCTCCTCCGGGGTCAGCCAGGCGTGCCAGGCGACCTCGGACTCCTGCGGCTCGACCGGGCCGTCCCACCGGGCCTCGTAGACGTCGCACCACCAGGAGAGCCCCTCCTCCCGGAAGAGGAACTTGAGCAGCGGGCGCGGCTCGATCCCGCTGACCCCGAGCTCCTCCTCGGCCTCCCGGACGGCGGCGCTCGCGTACGTCTCACCGGCGCCGACCACCCCGCCGACGAACATGTCGTGGAAGCCCGGGGCGAACAGCTTGGTGTCGGTGCGCCGGTGCGTGAAGATCCGCCCGGCCCGGTCGCTGACCAGGACGAAGACGCAGCGGTGGGTCAGCCCCCGCTGGTACACCTCCCCGCGCGGGGCGGTCCCGATCACCCGGTCGTGCTCGTCGACGACGTCCAGCAGCTCTTCGGCAGGGTTGGTCATGACGGACAGGTTAGGGTTTCCGGGCCCGGTTCGAACGCGGGCACGACAGAATCCGGACGACTTCGGGGGCGCGCGGTGGTGGAGATCCGGGGCGAGACGGCCGAGGGCTTCGAGCCCGTACGGGAGGCCTTCGCGCGGAACTTCCGTGAGTACGGGGAGCTCGGCGCGGCGTTCTCGCTGTACCTGCGCGGGCGCAAGGTGGTCGACCTGTGGGGCGGCGACGCCCGGCCCGAGGTCGGCGGGCGGCCCGCGCCGGCCGTGCCGTGGACGGCCGACACCGCGCAGGTGCTGCGCTCGGTCACCAAGGGCCTGACCGCCACCACGGCGCTGCTGCTCGCCGAGCGCGGACAGCTCGACCTGGACGCGCCGGTCGTCGCGTACTGGCCGGAGTTCGGGGCGGCGGGCAAGGGCGACGTGCCGGTGCGCTGGCTGCTCTCGCACCAGGCCGGGGTGCCGGCGCTGGACGTGCCGCTGCGGCTGGAGGACGTGCTCACCTGGGAGCGGGCGGTCGCGGCGGTGGCGGCCCAGGCACCCGCCTGGGAGCCCGGCACCGCGCACGGCTACCACCCCTACACGTTCGGCTGGCTGGTCGGCGAGGTGGTCCGCCGGGTGAGCGGGCGCACGGTCGGCCAGTACTTCGCCGAGGAGATCGCCCGGCCGCTCGGCCTCGACCTGTGGATCGGGCTGCCGGCCGGGGTCGCGACCAGGGTCGGCCGGCTGGTGGACCTGCCCGCGCCGGAGGCCGCCCGGAGCGGCCCGAGCGGCTTGCGGCTGCGCCCCAAGCAGGCGGTGCGGGACGCCTACCAGGACCCTGCCTCGCTGACCGCCCGGGCCTTCGCCTCGGTGCGGCCCGGGGTGGACCTCAACGATCCGGCGGTGCAGGCCGCCGAGATCCCCGGCGCGGGAGGGATCGGCACCGCGCGGTCGCTGGCCCGGTTCTACGCGGCGCTCGTCGGCGCGGCCGACCGGCACGGCGGTGCGCCGGGGACGGCGCTGCCGCCGCTGCTGGGACCGGAGGTGCTGGCCCGCGCGGCCGGGCCGGTGGTCAGCGGGCCGGACCGGGTGCTGATCGTCAACTCGACCTTCGGTCTCGGCTTCTTCCGGCACGGCCCGACCGCGCTGATGGCCTCGCCGGCGAGCTTCGGCCACCCGGGCCGGGGCGGCTCGCTCGGCTTCGCCGACCCCGAGCTCGGCCTCGGATTCGGCTACGTCACCAACGGCATGCAGCCTGGGGTGACGGGGGACGTCCGTTCCCGCACGCTGATCGCCGCGGTGCGGGAGTGCCTCGGCCGGGTCTGAGCCCCGGGAGCCGGGGCCGGTGCGCCGCCCCGGCCCGGGCGGTCAGGCCTGGCCGGTCTCGAAGCGGCTGATCCGGTCGTTCTCGACGACGAAGCGCCAGGCGGTGCGCATCTCGCCCCAGGTCTCGTTGCTGTAGTTGGCGACGAGCGCCCGCCCGTGGTCCGACTCGCTCTGCACGTCCATGTGTCCGCGGCTGCTGAAGATCTCGCGGTCGATCCAGTCGTGCAGGTCGCGGTCCGAGCCGTCGTCCGACATGGTCGCGCCCGGGGCGAGCAGCGCGGTGAAGGCCGCCCGGTCGCCCGCGTTGATCGCGGTGACGGCGGCGCGCACGGTGGGGTCGGAGAGCTTGGCGGTGGCGATGGTCATGGACGGCCTCCCGGAGGGTTGGGGTCGGGGTGTCGACCTCCTGTCTATTCCGTCCGCCGGGCGTGTCCGGGAATGTCGGCGGCGCGTCGGAGATTTCCGAGATTGATGTGCTTAGATCCCGATATGGGTGATTTGCGCAACCCAGCGGGCCTGCCCGGTCGGACCTGACGGTCCGGCCGGGCCTGCTCACCCCGGGAGGGGGCCGCGTCGGCGAAGGCGCGGCCGCCCGGTGGGTGAGTGCGGGAGAAACCGCGGCCGACGCCCTGGCGGGCGGCCGGCCGCGGGCCACGGGGAGTGGTTGCCGTGCGGGTGGGCCGGGGGTCCGGGCACCCCCGCCCCCTCTT